>CAMKJU010000026.1 GCA_946413265.1 uncultured Lentisphaerota bacterium | reverse complement strand
TCTGCGCATTGTACTGCCCCGTGCGGTCGCGCCCCGCATACACATTCTCCCATGTCAGCAGTTTTGCTTGGTAGGGCGCGGACTCCGGCCGCGCCTCATCCGCCCACCAGAACCTCCCCACACCCGGCACGATCGACGCCCACTCCCTCGCCGCGCATATCGACATCAACGAATGGTACGTTTCTCCCATCCGTTGCCTCGGCAACGACTCCACCATGCCACCTGAAAGCACGTCCAGGCGATGTACCACGCTCGTACCAAACGGAAATCCGAAATCATCGCCAAGGTCAAGCGGAAAGTGCGCCTCATACCCGCCGCATCGCGACCACGGCATGTATTCAACGCCGTTCGTCGGCATCGCATACGAAACCGCATCGTTCGTCGTGACGCTCTCAAGCCGCCACCCCTGCGCGATCTCCTCCGCGGTCACACCCGGTAGGGCGGTCGCCCCGCGACCGCCGCCGCCATCGCACAGCAACCGCTTTTGTGCCTCGCAAGTGGCGAATATCGCCGCCACAGCGAGTACACCGATGGCGGCCGGACTCAACCGCGCATAAAGCGCCCTGCTCACGCGGCGCAGTCTGGCGAATGCGCACGCCGCCGCAATCAACAGCAATGCGCCCAGACCAATCCACATCAGCCCGTTTCTAATCGTCTCTATGGTTTCAATTACACTCATCGCAGTTCCCCGTTAGTTTATCATATTTCCCGATTGTTGAACGGCATGATTTGGCGAAAATGGGCCTGACCGGTTTTCGCAATTTTTCCGTCACCGTCAGTGGTTTTCTTTAACGTTTTAAAAAACCATACTCGTACACCTTCGGCTCAATGCGGCGCGCGAGCTTTTTCATCGCCGTGCGAAGGTTGCCGATCAGTTCGGTATACTTCTCATCGGTCGATTCGCTGTTCATCCGCACCTTGCCTTTCGCATCGGTCGTTGATCCCTGAAAGTGCAGGCGAATGTCGTAGAACGAGGCGTTGGGATTTGCGTTCGGCTGGGCGTGGTAATAACGCCACAGTTCGCGCCCGGCGTCCATAACCGCCTGTGCCTCCACAGAAAACACCATCGGTTTCTTTTCCGCCGTTGACGCCTCGGTGAAGAAGTCACCTTGTACGGCTTTCTTGCCCTCGATTCTCCCAGCTATGAAATCGCTCATGAAGTGGCTCTTGAAAAGTCCCTGCGCATTGACCTCCTTCTCCGTAAAAGGAATCCAATGGTTCACGCCATCGCGGGACACTATGCGATTCTGCCCGTGGAATAATGTAAATACAATACAATCAATTTGAAATCCCTGATCCTTCTTCCATACGGCGTTAGGGTAAAGAAATTGGTCTCGGTCATTAAGCCAGGTGGCTTCAACCGATATGCGAACAGCAAATGCCGTCGCTATGCCTGCAATGTTATTGACGGTGATCTCATGAGTTCGCCGCTGTAGAATATCATTAGCGGAAGGCTGGCTAGTGATGAATGTGCCGTTTTGGTTTTGAAAGTCAGAACAAGTGGTGCGCAGATGACCAATGCGACATCCTCGTTTATCATGCATTTTCTTCAACCAGTCCATCCATAATGTTCCTTTATCCGGGCAAAACACCGTATGATTTCCAGTCAATTCTCCATAGCGGTCATATACGTCCGCAATTATGGAAGTAAATTGCGCAGGACCGGACTTCCTACCATCCTGAGACAACAAGGTAGTCATGTCATGCAATTTCCACACAAAGAAACCTATCGGGAACTTCCCTTTCACATTGTCAAATGTGTCGGCAGGAACAAGGAAGCACTTTGTGGGCAATCCAGGAAACACCGTACGGAAAGCCGCAAAGTTTGGTGCTGTCAAGTGCTTAACCTTTGAGAACTGTCCGATGATGCATCCAGGAATTTCATCGGCTATGCGTATCAAAAACAATGCAAACAATTCATTGGCAGCAGCACCGATCCGCACCTTACACTTTTCACTAACCGCATTTCCAGAAGCAACGCCGGTCTTGTTCTCCCCTGTTCCCGTCTTGGCCCTTGTTGTCCCCGCCTCCGCGTATGGCGGATTTATGTAGATGACAAGTCGCTTGCGCTTTTCTGGATCAGTTAGAACATCACATAGATCTTGGGGAACTTTCTCGCTGCTTAGTTGGTCATTTAGAAAGTCGAACTGAAACACATGAGAATCAAGGAGATTCGCGCCGAGCTTGATACGCTGGTGGATCACATCGACGTCCTGCTGGTCGAGGGTGGACACCCAGACGTTGTACTTGTTCGTGAGCCCGACTTCAAGGTTACCGGTGCCGCCACAGCAGTCCCACACGTAGTGGTCGTCCTGCCAGTTTTCGCCAAGTACGACGGCAAGATAGTCCTGCGAAAGCGAAACCCACTGCTGCGGAGTGAAAAACGACCCCTTGCGCTCACGCACGTCCTGCGGCACGAGGAGGTCGCGGCGGTTGACGATGTAGTTCCAGTACTCCTTGCGGGGCGGACGTCTGTAGCGGTTCCAGAAGAGATGGTGCGCCTTCTGTCCGTCGGAGAAGGAGATTTCCGAGAAGAGCTGGAAGCCAAGCGCGTTCGTTCCGCCCGATTGGCGGTAGTGGTCGTTCATCAGGAGGACGTTGAGGCGGTCGGTGACGGCTGCGTTGTCGGACGAGAAGATGTCGGCGAGGAAGAAGTCCGCGTCGATGATGCCGTTCTTCTTGGCTGCGGCCCAGTCCGGCATGAGGATCGTGGGCATTACCGTCTCGCGCCAGCGCTGGTAGATGTGCGTGAAGTTGTTCTTGGTGATCTGAACGGGCTGGCAGCCCGTTCTGCCAGTGTTGAGATTGGTCTTGATGAAACGACGGAGTTCCGCCTCGTCCTTCGCAAAGTCAAATTCGAGCGTGGCGGATTCAAGGATGCGGATGACGCGCTGGTAGAGGTCGCCGAACTCGCGCGTCTCGTGGTCGGACGGGGCAACGTTCCAGTTGAAGTCGTTCTGGTAGAATATCTCCACCACCTCCGAATACGGGATGAACGCAATCCGAGCGGCGTTGAAGGCGGCAAGGTACTTTGGCGGAAGGTGCTTGTCGAAGGTGCGCTCCTTGCCGATGGTGAGGATGAGCTGTACGAGCGCGAAGTCGAGTGGTGCGTCCGCGCCGCGCTTCGCCTCCGCCCAAAGTACGCTTTCAGCATCACACAGCGGAAGGTCTGTTGCAGGCACGGCGGCGCAGAAATCCACTTTCCCGAGAATGCGTGAACAATCGAACGCGCCAAACCAATCAACGGCCACCCTGTTTTTCAATTCCTCTTCCAAAATGGATGGAGGATAGAAGATGGTAGCCTTAGAACTCGGCAATCTATCTGTCGTATCGTGCATCGCTCGCTCTCCTTCGTTGCGGCGGGCGCGGGGCGCCCGCCCTACCGTTTTGGCGGCGCGCTCGGTGATCGCGCCCTACCGATTTGGCGGCATGACCGGGGTCCGCGCCATACCTGCGGCATCGTGTGCCGCCACGAAGGAGACGATTGGAGGGAGAATGATCGAGGCTAAAAGAAATGCGTGCCTCGTCTATCTCCCCCAGAACGAGGCCTTGCAGAGCCCATGAGAGAAAGAGTAGACAAGGGCACGCAAGACGGTATAAAACCGTCCGCGCGACCTTATCAAACCCGTTCTCTCATTGTACATTTCGTACAAATGAAACCTGCAAGTTTCGTTCTGAACGTCATTTGCGTGTCAGCGCAAAATACCTGATTCACCTGGGCGGGATTTCTCCCCCCGTCCTGGCTAGTTGCCCGCAGCGCACGCGCTGCGAGAACGGAAAACAGTATACCAAAAATCCCCGCATAGGCGGGGATAAAAGTTGTATGATTTTAGAGGCGCAACCGTATGACAACTGAAACGCGACTGCGCTCAGCGGTACTCGATATTCGCCTTTTCGCGCAGTTCGGAGACGAATGCCTCCGTTGCGCGACCGCGCGCCTCATGGCGAAGACGGTCGCGGATCATGTCGGCAACGTCCACAAGCGTCTGCTGCCCGCCCGGCTTTTCGTCCGTCTTGAGTATGATGTGGTACCCGAACTGCGTCTCGATGACGTCGGAAATCTCTCCGCACGCCATCGCAAAGGCGGCCTGGTCGAAGGCCGGCACCATCATGCCGCGTCCAAACCAGCCTAGCGAGCCGCCGTTCTGCGCGCTCGGACAGTCGCTGTGCTCGCGCGCGGCCGCAGTGAACGCCTGGCCTGTCTCGCCAGGGTCGCCGTGTCCTGCGGCGACCACGCGCGCGCGGATCGACTTGATTTTCTCGAGCGCCTGCGCCTTGTCCGCCGCGTCGAGCCCCTCGGTCTTCACGAGGATGTGCTGTGCGAGAACCTGCGGGGACGCGACGAACGCGCTGCGGTTGGCCTCGTAGTAGGCCGCCACTTCCGCTTCCGTCGGCTCCGGAACGCCGCTGCACGCCTGCCGCACGAGCGCATCCACACGACACCCCTTCGCAAGCTCCTTCCGGAAGCTGTCCTCGCTCATCTTCTGCTGCGCGAGGGCCTTCATGTAGTTCTCGCGCCCGCCCAGCTGCCGGATCACGTTTTCCACCTGGGCGTCAATCGCCTTTTCGTCCACCGGCATGTCGAGCTGTTCCGCCCGCGCAAGCAGCAGCTTCGCGCCGATGGCCTGTTCCTGCGCGCGCTCCATGAGCTTCTCGAGGTTTTTCTTGATGTCGTCGTGGCTCATGCCATGCGACTCGTAGAACTTCACGAGTCTGTCGAATTCGAACTGCACCGCCTCGCGGGGAATGGGTTCACCATTAACATACGCCTGTTTCATCTGTCTTCCTCTTTCTTTTTGAAAACTATTCCTCGACGTCGCCGTAGAGCCGACGCTGGAGCGTTTCGGGGTTGCGCGTGAGCAGGAACGCGTCGCGTTCGGTGACGGCGCCCGCGAACAGCAGTTCGGCGAGCGACTCCTCGAGCGAGCGCATACCCTCGTTGCCGCCCGTCTCGATCGCGGAGGCAATCTGCGCGGTGCGCCCTGTGGCGATCAGATTCGAAACGCCGCTCGTGTTGACCATCACCTCAACCGCCGCGTGGCGGCGGAATCCGTCAGCGGAAACAAGCAGATGCTGCGCGACGATGCCCCGAAGCACCATGGCGAGCTGGCGCCGCACGGAGTTCTGCTCGTCGGCTGGGAACACCGAGACGATGCGCTCGACGGCGCCGGCGCAGTCACCGGCGTGTAGCGTTGTAAACACGAGGTGCCCCGTCTCTGCGGCGCGCAGCGCGGTGCGTACCGTCTCCGTGTCGCGTATTTCGCCCACGAGGATAACGTCGGGATCCTGGCGCATCGCCTCCACTAGGGCGTCGTTGAAACTGCGCGCGTCGCGTCCGACCTGACGCTGGTTGACGAGCGAGAGCTTCGACGTATGCACGAATTCGATAGGGTCCTCGATCGTGACGATGAAACCCTCGCGGGTTGTGTTGACGCCGTCGATAAGCGTGGCGAGGGTGGTGGACTTGCCGCTGCCGGTCGGGCCCGTCACGATCACTAGGCCGTCACGCTCCTGGCAGAAGTCGGCGATCCGCGGCGGGAGACCGAGCTCGGGCAGCGAGCGAAACGTGGAATCGAGCCGACGGAGCGCCACGGACGTCCGGCCCTGCTGACGGAATAGGTTGAAACGGTAGCGCTGGCCGTCCGGCGCCGTCATGGCGCCGTCGATGGCCCCGTTGTCCACAAGCGTCTTGCGCACGCGCTCGGTGCCGTCCGGACACCCCAGCGGCAGCGTGTAGAGTCCCAGCTCCATCGCAATCTCGTCCACCGTGCGCGCATCGAACGTCTCAAGCTCGGGACGCGGAGCGAGCTGTCCCTGCACCCGGAAGCGCGGCGGCTCGTCCACCGACAGGTGGATGTCGCTCGCCTTTAGCTCCATGCAGTACTCGAACAGGCTCTCCAAGACGGGGATCACCGCGCGCCTCCTTTCCTGCGGATGACGAGTTTACCCTCCTTCAGACGCGCCTGGAGCACGCCTGAACCGATTGGTCTGGCCGCAGCCTGCTGCAGGCCCCTAACGACCTCAGCCCGGCTCACCACGCCGCCGACCGGAACCATCTGGACGCGCGTCTCGGTGCCGCCTACGTCGCGGAAGAACACCTCATACGACATCGCCGACTTTCCAGGGCAGTTCTGCCGCACGAACGCAAGCAAGTCCCTGAAATCATCGCGCGCCGGATCGAACGTCTCGCTGCCAACGGGAACTGGCAGGTTCAGTTCCCATTTCCGCGAACCGCCCGGACTGTAGTAGCAGCGCGACCCTTTCGTGAGAAGGAACTGCCCCTTCGACACCTGCTGGTTGAATGTTTCGATCGGCATGTCAGTCACCTTGCCGTCGTCGTCCAGACGGGAAACGTGGATGTCCTTGCCCGGCATCGCCTGTACCTCGTAGACGTTCAAACCCGTGCGGCCGCCGGGGGCGACGCACGAAAACCACGTCTCGGAAAGGACCTTCGCAGGAAGATCGGTGGTCGGCGCCGACGAGATCAAGTCAAGCGTCGTGCCGTGGAACCGGTCTAGTGCCGTCTGGCGGCGTTTGATGTTGGCGTCGATGCGTCTCTTCTCCTCTGCCCGCCGTTCGACGGCCTTCTTCCGTTCCTCCTCCAGGCGCAGACGTTCCGCAGCCGCGGCCCGCATCGCCTCACGCTCCTTCTCCCGGCGCGCAGCATCCTCCGCACGTGCCTTGTCGCGCGCGGCCTGCTCCTCCCGCGCCTGCTCGGCGCGCAGACGCTCCTCTTCCATGTTCTGCTTATGCCGCATGTGCATGTACCAGCAGACGCCTCCGATGAGCACGGCCACGCCGACAATGCGCAGGACGTCGGTCACCAGCGCGGCACGGGCGGCCTGCTGCCTATTCCGCGCCACTGCTGCCGAGCGTGCGGCGATGACCGCCGCAGGATCCGAGCCCGCTTCGGCGGACTGTGTTTGCTGCGTCTGCGGGGGCTGGCGCAGCCGACGGTTCTGAGGGGGTTCGTAGTTCATTTTTCCATCAGTGTTTTTATGTGGGCACGGACTGCCTTGACCATTTTCGTGGGATCGTCAAGTTTCTGGACGGAGTCCTCCAGCGGACAAAGGCCGTCGTGCGCGCGGTTAAGTATCTGCGGAACCATTTGCTCCGCAGTGGCGGGAATGCCCTTTTCGCCAAGGAATGCCTTCGCCGTTTCGCTCATGAGAAGCCCATGCACGCGCGCGGCACCTCCGTCGATGGCGATTGCCGCCGCCGCGCGGCCCACCACCTTGTCTACCACCCACGCGCCCTTCAGGACGTCGGGGCGCAGGTCGTGGAGACGCAGGAGCGGCTTGACGCCCGGACCGTTCGGCTCTACGGCCACGATCACACCGTCCTTCACGAGCACGGCCCCCGCGCGTCCCGCGCGGATGAGGTTGGTAGCTTCCGCAAGCACGTCCGCGTCGGACATCGGCCGCACCTCGCGGTGCTGCACGAGCCCCTCCACGGTCATGGCCGGCATGGGGCGCGCGGGGCAGAGGTGCTCGCAGGCGCCACAGCCGATGCAGAGCGTCTTGTCGACAACGGGGATTTTCGGTGAATTTGGGTCCTTCTCGTCCATCGGCACGCGCACGATGGCACGTACCGGACAGTGCGCCTCACACGCCGAGCAGTTCACGCCATCCTGCGCGGCGATGCAGCGGTCCTGATGCCAGGTGGCCTGGCCCACGTGGATCGTCTTCTTCTCCGCAGGGGTGATTCGGCGGATGGCGCCCGCCGGACATACCTCGCCGCACTTCACGCATTCCGGTCGGCAGTAGCCGTGTTCAAATCCCATTTCCGGCTGGAATGCGCGACGCGGATTCTTCGAGGGACGCAGCACGTTGTTCGGGCACACTTCCACGCAGAGCTGGCAACCCACGCAGCGCGTGGAGAAGTTACGGTGTCCGGTGGCGCCCGGCGGCACGATGCAAGTCTCTCGCTCAGCGACTCCGGGCGGCGTGACGTCGGCGATACCGCCGTCCGTCAGCTTGTCGTCCGCAGCTTCATTGAGCGTGGCGCCGAACACTGCGCCAGAGCCAGCTACGGCGAGAAATCCACGACGGGTTACCGTTTCCATTTTATGGCTCCCTTCGGACAGACTGCGGAGCAGTCGAAGCAGCTCACGCACTTAGTATGGTCGATCGCTTTCGCGTCGATGTGGATGCAGTGCGCGCGGCAGATCCGCTCGCAGGCTCGGCAGCTGACGCATGAATCCGCGACGATGTTCGGACGGAACCAGGCGAACTTCGCCAGCGCGCCGAGGATGGTTCCAACGGGACACACCGTGTTGCACCACGAGCGCCCGCGCCACGCGGCGAAGGCGGCGATGAACGCCACCACACCCGCCGCAACAAGTATGAATCCGGACGCGGGCACAACGACCTCCACGACGCGCGTGAAGCTCCCCTCCGCGCCGTCAGCCCAAGCCGCCAGCGAGTCCGCATGGCGGCTCGCCTTGACAAGTGGCGCGAGGCAGAACGAGACGAAACGCCCGTAGATGGCGTAGGGGTCGAGCCACGCGAAATGCAGCCCCAGGAACCCGCCGCCGGCGAACGCGAAAAGGAATCCGAGTCGCGTCCAGCCCTGTATGGCGGAGCGCAATGGCCCGCCGGGCTTCGCCTTGAATTTGCGGTCACGCCAGCGTCCGAACGTGACGAGGCGCACGAGGTCTTGAAGGACGCCGAGCGGACACAGCACGGAGCAGTAGACGCGCCCGAAGAGCAGCGTAACGACAAGCAGGACCGCAAGCGCAAGGGCCGAACCGGCGAGGACGGCCGGCATGAACTGGACGCCACGCAGCCACGGGAACCAGCCGGCGACGGTGCCGGTGAAGTCGAGGAACGTGGCGGTGAGCGCGAGAAGCGCGAGCACGCCCAGCGTAAGGCGCAGGGCGGACAGAAAACGGAAGACGTTTTTACGCACGGCCGTTCCTCCTGAGTTTTTCCACGAATCGGTCCACCTTGCGGACCATCGCGGGGATGTCGATGCCCTGCGGACAATGCGGCGAGCACCTTCCGCACCCAGTACAGCGCTCTGCGCGGCGGAGCTTGGGGAATGTGCGTTCGTAGTCGATCAGGAACCGGCGCCGGTTCTCGGCGTAGGCGGGGTCGGAAGGATCGTCGGGCAGGCGGTCCTGGACGAGCGCATCCCCCCAGAATCCGAACAGACCGGGGATGTCGATTCCGTAAGGGCATGGCATGCAGTAGTCGCACGCCGTACAGGGAATCGTGTCATCGGAAAGGAACACGCGCGCGGCGCGCTCGAGCGTGTCGAACTCGTTGCGCGACAGGGGGCGGAGCGGCGAGTAGGTCTTGACGTTCTCCTTGACGTGCTCGAGGTAAGTCATGCCGCTCAGCACGGTGAGAACGCGCGGAAACGACCCCGCGAAACGGAACGCCCACTGGGCGGGCGTTGCTGCGGCGTCTAGCGGCACGAGCCGATGCATAACGCGCTCGTTCACCCGCGCGAGACGTCCGCCGAGGAGCGGCTCCATGATCACGGCGGGGATCGCGCGCTCGTCAAGGAGCTTGTAGAGCGTCTCGGCGTTGACGTTGCGCGGGTTGACCTCCTTCGCGTGGTGCCAGTCCACCCAGTTGAGCTGTATCTGCACGAAATCCCAGTGGACCTTGTCGTGCATCGCGAGGGCGTGGCGGAACACCGCCTCGTCGCCGTGGAACGAGAACCCCAGGTTGCGGATGCGCCCGGCCTCGCGTTCCTTGAGCAGGAAATCGAGCATGCCGTTGTCGATGAAGCGGCCGTTGAACACCTTCATCGAGTCCTTGCCGCCGCCGCCGATCGAATGGAGCAGGTAGAAGTCGATGTGGTCGGTGTGCAGGAGGCGCAGGGACGTCTCGTACATTTTCCTGGACGCCTCATGCGACCACGTCTTGGGGTTGAAGTTGGAGAGCTTCGTGGCGACAAACCACTTTTCGCGGGGGTGCTTCGCGAGCGCGTCGCCGAGCACCTTCTCGCTTTCGCCGCGGCAGTAGGCCGGCGACGTGTCGAAGTAGTTCACTCCGTGCTCGATGCAGTAGTCGATCTGGCGCTGCACGAGGGGCAGGTCGATGGGGGCGTTGGAACCGCCGCGGAAGTTGTTGGCGTGGCTGCCGTCCACCGTGGGGTAGCGCATCGCGCCGTAGCCGAGCAGGCTCACCTGCTCGCCGTGCCCGCCCGTGCGAGTCGTCATCTTCGGGACGACTACGGCCGCGGGGGGCGGCGGGTTCGCAAGCGCGGCGAAGAAGGAACGTCTGTTCATCTGCGGTTCTCCAGTTGGCGGGGCATGTATCCGTCGGCGCAGGCGAGCGACACAAAGAAGAGTCCGAGCATGGCACCCGAGCGGAGGGGAGCGTCGGCAACAGCGTGGAATGCCACTGCAAAACTGCCCGCCAGAATCCAGAAGGTGCCGGGCGGGAAGCAGTAGATGGCGCGTGGGCTGGCCGGGGCACTCTCTGACGCGAGGAAACGCGCCGACCGGTATAGCCGCCCCCAGTCGCGGAAGAGCGGAATGATAAGACAGAAGAATATGCCCACTAGGCAGAACAAGCCTACGATGCCATGCTCCACTAGGAACTGCAGGTAGTCGTTGTGGACGTTCGCCGCGCCAGTGGACAATGGCGTCTTCATTTCTTCAGGGTACATCAAGTTAAGGCTCAGGTGCCGGTACCCCCATCCACCACAGCCGAACAAGGGGTACTTCTTTACAAGCTCCATGGCCACGCGCGAATGGTATTCGGTCTTGCCCGTAACGCGGTCGAGCATGCCTAAGGTGGTAATAGTGCCTAGTTCGCCCATCACGCTGCGGGACGAACCGGACGTGACGGCAAGTCCCTTGCGGTCAGGTGAAAACACGACGCCTATGACGAGCAGGATCACAGCGCCGAGGAAGTTGATCGCGGCGCGTTTCAACTGGCGCGCCCGGTCCACGCGCGCCAACAACATGCGGAGGATGTAGTAGATGAACGCGAGAAAGGCGAGGAATATCGTCATGGAAATCGCCGCGCGGCAGTACGTGGACAACACCGCGAGGAAGTTGAGCACTACAGGCACCAGCGCGTAGTGCGCCCGAATGAAGCGCAGCAGTATCCGCTGGCGGGTAACCTCCAGCTTTTCGGAACGCGGTTCCGCCTCCACCTCCTGCACGCGCGTCATCCATACGCCCAGCGAGAGCGCGAAAGACAGCATGAAGAAGCTGCCCGCCATGTTCGGGTAACCGAACGTCGCGAAGAAGTCTGGGTCCGGTCGAGCGTATGAAATGCCGGATGCTGTGCGGACCGCGTTCACCAGGGCGTCGAACTCCGCCTGGTCCCACATCATCACGAACTTCGCACCTGTCGCCCGCTCAACGAACCCGAACACCGCGAGCGCGGCGGAGTTCCACACCAGCATCTCCACGAGCAAGCGCTTGCCGTGGTGCAGGAGCGCGTGCTTGGCCGCCAGCATCGCCGTGAGAGCGGGAAGGAACCACATCAGTACCTCGAAGTGATGCCGGATGTTGACGCAGAACGGTGCGAACGGAATTGGCGGGTTGGGTGCCTTCTCCGCAAGAGAATCCGGCAACGTCATGATCGTGGCGTAATCGCACGTGGGGCACAGCCCCTTGTTCAGGAACGGTATGCCGAGCACGATTAAGAGAAAAACCAGCACGAGGAAGAACGCGGGGTCGTGCCCAATGCGCCGCCAGCAGCGTTGCCGCGCCTGCACTGCGTCTTCGCCCCAGTGCCGCTGCGGGAAGCATATCAGCACCTCGAAAACGAGAGTGAGAAGCCAGGGTATCGTGGGCACCAGCATGTCGCCATGCGTGCCGCCGCGTATCCAGGCCAGTGCGGCCAACGTCGGGAAGATGAGCAGAACCGGTATTGAGCGAAAGAATGCGTCCATGACTTCGGAATCCTCTCAGGGCGTTTCAGTAGCGGTAGTAGTCGGGCTTGTAGGGCCCCTTCACGTCCACGCCTATGTATGCGGCCTGGCTCTTCGTGAGCTTAGTGAGCTTAGCGCCGCACGCTGCGAGGTGCAGGCGCGCGACCTCCTCGTCCAGCTCCTTGGGGAGACGCTCCACGTGCGGCTTCGCCGTGGCGCGCTCGCGCCAGAGCTTCATCTGGGCGAGACACTGGTTCGTAAAGCTGCTGGACATCACGAACGCGGGATGTCCCGTGGCGCAGCCGAGGTTCACGAGCCTCCCCTCCGCGAGCAGGTAGATCGAGTGACCGTCGGGATAGGTGAACATGTCTACTTGCGGCTTGATCGTGGTGCGCTTCACGCCCGGCCAGGACATCAGCCTCGCCACCTGTATCTCGTCGTCGAAGTGGCCGATGTTGCAAACGATCGTCTGGTCGCGCATCTTCGCCATGTGCTCGGCGGTGATCACGTCGAGGTTGCCCGTGCACGTCACGAACAGGTTCGCCCAGCCGAGGGCGTCCTCCACCGTGCCCACCTGGAACCCCGCCATGCACGCCTGCAGGGCGCAGATTGGATCGGCCTCTGAGACGCGCACGCGGCAGTGGTTCTCGCGCAGGCTCTCCGCACAGCCCTTCCCCACGTCGCCGTAGCCGCACACGAACGCGTTCTTGCCAGCGAGCATGATGTCCATCGCGCGCTTGATGCCGTCCACAAGCGACTCGCGGCAACCGTAGATGTTGTCGAACTTGCTCTTCGTCACGCTGTCGTTCACGTTCACCGCCGGGAAGAGGAGCTTGCCGTCCTTCTCCAGCTGGTAGAGGCGGTGAACGCCGGTCGTCGTCTCCTCCGAGACGCCCTTCACGCGCGCCGCCGCCTCGCTGAACCAATGCGGCTTCTTCTTAAGCGTCGCGGCGATCGTGGCGAAAAGCGCCTTCTGCTCGGCGCTCTCGGGCTTCGCGATCACGGACGGATCGGACTCCGCCGCCGTGCCGAGATGCAGGAGCAGCGTCGCGTCGCCGCCGTCGTCAACAATGAGGTCGGGACCCTTGCCGTCCGGCCACGTCATCGCCTCCTTCGTGCACCACCAGTACTCATCGAGCGTCTCGCCCTTCCACGCGAACACCGGCACGCCCGCCTTCGCGATAGCGGCCGCCGCCGCGTCGTTCGTGGAGAAGATGTTGCAGCTCGCCCAGCGCACGTCCGCGCCAAGCTCCCGCAGCGTTTCGATGAGGATCGCCGTCTCCACCGTCATGTGGAGCGACCCCATCACCCGCGCGCCGGCAAGCGGCTTCTTAGGGCCGTACTTCGCCCTCACGGACATGAGTCCGGGCATCTCATGCTCTTCCAGCGTTATCATGCGGCGACCGAGGTCGGCCAACTTGATGTCTTTTACTTTGTAGTGCATAGGTCTCGGTATTATATCACAAATTCCCGCGCCGTGAAGGCTCGATGAAGGGATTTATCGGAATAGGGGTCGTCAGCGGACGCAAGTTCTTCCGGCGTATAGCCGCTGCGCAGGCCCACGAGCGTCACCACGCGGCACGCATCGTCCACCGTGAAATCAACGCGGAACATCCGCAACGAGAGTGTGCCCGCGCCGTCACCCGTGCGCACAACGCGCTTGCGCGAAGAGTCGAACGGCGCGCGGGAGAGCTGCAGACACGCCGTGCGCGCGAGGTCGGGACCGCCCGCCTCCCGCACGAACGCCGCCGCCGCGTCGAACGCCGGCGACGTCTCCACGCGCCACGGTTCCTCCGCGCTGCGCTCGAGCCATCCCGCCCGCGCCTCCGGAAAGGCGTCCGCCGCCGGCACGTACGGTTTCACGTCGAGAATCGGCGTCCCGTCGAGGAGATCAGCCTCCTCCACGTCCAGGATGCGTCCCCGCACACCCGCAAGCCGCACGCACGATAAGCCGATGGGATTCGGACGATACGGCGCACGCGAGGCAAAGGTGCCAACGCGGTCGAGTCCCGGCACGGGCACGGGCGGACGCGTAGTCGGGCGCCACGCGCCTGCGTTACGGTCGAACACGAAGACGAGCCAGATGCGCTCGAACCCCTCCAGACCCCGCAGCGCCGTCTCGAAATTCCGCCCCGGCGCAAGCTCCACGCGCCCCGCGCCGCCTGCAAACACGCCCTGACGCGGCGCTTCGTACTTGTACGCCGCGCCGCCCCTGAACACGCCAATGGGGTCGAAAGTCATGCTTTCCTCCAGACAAAACAAAAGCCACCGCATGCGCGGTGGTTTTGAATGGTGGCGAGAGGGGGACTCGAACCCTCAACCAGCAGATTATGATTCTGTCGCTCTACCATTGAGCTATCTCGCCGAACGGTGGAAGAGTATATCAAACACCCTTCGCGCCGTCAATCCCCAATTCTACCTGATTTTAAGGCGATCACGACGATAGGGGTCGACCACCGGGCGGCCCGCATAGGAACGCCGTCAGCGGACGAGGATCATGACGCCCATGAAACGCTTGAGACGCAGACCGCCCGCTTCAGGGTAGATCCTGTAGCCGTCTGCGTGGCTCTGCGCGTCGATGACGAAATCCACGTTCGCGGGCTGAGACGGCCAGGTGACGACATACGGGCTCTCGCTGTTCTTTATGGCAATCAGGTCGGTCTTCCCTGCGAGGTTCACGTTGATGACCGACGGCACCTCCGCCGTACCGGACTGGAAGGTCATGTCGCCGATCACGCCGTCGGTGACAAATGACGCCGTGTTTGCGACCGCGTTCGTGAGGTCGAACGATCCCGTGATCTTGCTCAGGTCGAGCGTCGAGCCGTTGCACATTTGTATCGGCAGATGGCACGGTCCCGCCACATACCTCCCAAGCACGAGAAGGTGCGAGACGACTTGATTCTTAGACCAAGACGTCGCTTCGTAAACAAGTCCGCCCACGTCGGCATTGCCATTCAACTTGAACCTTGCTGGCGCATAAACTTCAACGTCAACGTTGTTCGGCCCGTAGCCGTTGAGCCACTCGTAGAGACAATCTCCGTCCGTGAACACCCACTTGCCGTAGTCGTTCGAGCGGAACGCGCCAAGCCCGACATAGCTCGTGCCGTCAAACGTCAGCGTGTGCCCGTTCATCGTGAACATCGCAGGCGTCGTGTCCGGGCAGGCGAAATAGACATTACTCAGCTCGAGTCGCGCGTCGTCTCCCGAAACGACGAATGTCCCGCCGAGAATCCTGTAGGCGTTGTTCCAACCATAGGATTGCGTGGCCGTTTGACTGCGCATCGTGCCCGCGAGGTCGTAGGCGTAGATGCAGGACGACGTGCTGAAGCAGCCGTTCATGTCGTACACCGCGCCCGCGCAAATCTTCACGGATGCGTTCTTTGCACCAAGCGGCAAATTGCTCGTGCCGAGCATCAAGGTCCCGTCCGCAATCTCCGTCCCGCCCGTGTAGCTCTGCTTCGCACATGCGGCGGTGAACGTTCCGTCGCCGTCCTTGACGAGCTTGAGGGAACCCGTGAACGCAACGGTCGCGTTTGTCGTCGACGATTCCTCCGGCACGTCGATATGCAGTTCGCCGCCGGCGACAGAAGATGTGATCGTTCCCTTGCCATCAAGTTGGCCGTTCAGGTGCAGCTCCTTGCCGTTGAGATCCACCGTCACGCCTTCAGGGACGCACAGTACGGGAATCCCGCGCCAATCGACGGAATCCGCCGCGAGCGTCGCGTTCCCCGCCTCGATGCGGAAGTACTGCCACGGAATCGTCGTTCCGGCGGGCGCATTCAGTGCCGTGGAACCGGAACAAACAATCACGCGTGTGAACTCGCAGGGCAGAACGTTCGGCAGAACTGTCCCGGCACTGTTGCGGCACTCCCAGTTGGCGGCGGAGCCGAGGCTCGTGCCGTCGCCCGTCCCTGTCCACGTCGCCGTCGCGGCGACGTTGTTGAGCTTTGCATAGACGGTCTTTCCGTCGGCGGAGAGCGAAAGCTCGAAGCGGTTGTCCGTCACGGCGAAGTGCGCAAGCGCGTCCGTCTCGCCTTCGGGAAGCGCGATGCCGCCCGCCGTGAGCGCAACCTCGCCGATGCCGTCGTAGTTGGAGACGTCGAACGTGATCTTCGAGTCCGCGCCGAGCGTGAACGTCCCGACCACGTTCACGGCGTAGAGCGGAACGGTGAGCTGAAGCCCTTCGCCAATCTCAAGTGCCTCGGGCGCGAAGCGGGAATCCGCAGCGGCCTTAAGGGTGGCCGAAGCGGCAAGAGTGCCGCTTCCCCGAATGGCGAGCTTCTTCGGCGTGACGAAGGTATCGTTGGTGAGTTCCACCCCATCTGCAAGCGTCACCGCCACTTCGACTTCCGTATCCTCAAGCGCAGGGTAGATGGTGGTGCGCGTGGTGTTCGTCCACGCCTCGTTCGCGTCGTCCCATTCGCGTACCGTCCACGAGGCGAGGCCACCCGCCCACGCGCCATTTGCCGACACCGTACGCACGAGGTTCGTCGTGTCGAACGGCGGCAGACACGGCACGTTGTTCGTGAGCCATTGAATCTGTGCAGGAGAAAGCGAGTGGTTGAAGATGGCGACCTCGTCGACATACGTTCCCGTGCGAGCGCTTGTTTCCCTCTCGCCGCCTTTCTCGTTGTACACCTTCGTCCCAAGAATGAACGTCTTCAACGCCTCGTTCACATTCGGCGAACTTAACGGCACATGATGTCCCTGCTTCACCCCGTCGAGATAGAACTCAAAGCGCGATGTCGCTTCATTCCAGACCATGCACACGTGCTGCCAGGTGTTGGCCTTGAGCGAAACCACCCTCGTCGGGTCACCGCTGCCGCCAGATGTGCCGTAGATATGGAAACCGACGGGAGTCGACTGATCCCACTCAAAACGCTCGTAGCGGTTTCCAATGCGGAAACCCATGAAGTCCGTCCACAGCGAGGCGATGGTCTGCGGCGCCATCACCCAGAACGACAGCGTCATGCCCGAACCAAGTGTCGCGCCTAATCCGTCGTCAGCGCTGCTGTCCACGCGAAAAGTGGTCTTTGATTTCAGGTGGAACGCCTTTGGCGAATTCAACGCGCCTGGGCCGGTGGTGATCCAGTCTGCGTAGCCCGTGTACCATTTGTACGCCGACCACGGACCGGTGCCGGAATTCGTCGCCTGAAGACCGTTGCCGGCCGGTGTCTCGACAGATACGTCCAGCAGCCAGCAGATCGGCATGGCACGGCCGGGACCGCTTGCGGGCTGGGCGGGCTTGTACTTCGCGAGCCACTTCACCTGTTCCGCAGTCACGGGGTAGTCGAACACGGCAAGTTCGTCGATGCCCGTGTTTGTGGCGGCGCCCGACTTTCGGTCTGCGCCGTTCAGAGCTCTCACCCACGTGCCGACGTGGATTTGCTGGAGGTCGCCAGCCTGCCTGAGGTTGACGTATCCGATCTTCTCGCCGCCGACATAGAGCGCGCACGTGGCGATGTTGTTTGTGCCGTTCGGCGTGAACACGAAGGCCGCATGCTTCCACACGCCTGCCGGCGCAGCGGCTGCGGTTGAACTGGCACCTGGGATTCCGACGAAAGGACACGTTGCCGTCGATGCGACATTGTAGTACACTGTAAAAGCACTTGTGTTGCCCGTCGTGTATTCGCAGCGGTAGTCGAGCCCACCCACGCGGAAGCCGAAAAAGTCGTGCCATGCGGTATGCGACCCCGACGTCTTGAGCCAGAAGGAGATCGTGAAGCCCTTTGTCGTGCCGCAGCCGAGCGAAGCGGAGCCGTCGCCGAGCCAGATACCCGTATTGGCGGCGGATGAATAGTATGCGTAGTCCGAACCCAACGCGCCCGTCGTGCGCGGCACGGACGAGCCCTTGAGCGTGAAGTTGGCGGGAATCGTCCCCTTGTCCACGCCCGTGTACGCGAGGCCGTTCCCGCTCGGCGTGTCGAAGTCGAAGTAGTGTATGAGCGAGCGCCCATGCGCCGACGATGCCGCCGCCGCACAGAGCGTGGCAGCAAGCGCACAACTGCAAGTTCTTGCAATCTTCATCGTTTTCATCCTTTCATTCTTCATTCGTACTACCGAACGAGGATTATGATGCCGCGTGTGATGTACAGGCCGTCGTCCTTCTTTTGCAAGCCGAAGTGCTCGCCTTCGGCGCTCGTGAACCTGAGCGTGCCGAGATTCGCCGGCGTTTTGCCCGTCCAGTCAACGATCTTGTCGCCGGTTTTGACCTTCCTCTCGCCCAACTTGATCTTGACCGTCGCGTTGTCGGCAAAGGACACGGTCTTGCGCGCCGTCTGCTGTGCGGCCGTCAGTCCATAACTGTTGGCCGCATTCGCAATCGAAGACTGTATCGACCAGGCTCCGGTCTTCCCCGACAGGTCGATCGTCGAGCCGTTCATCATCGTGCAGCCGTAGAATGTCGTGCTGATCGGGGTGAACGTTCCATACACGTTCAGGCCATACGCCGTACCCGTCCCCCACTGGGTTTGAGATCCGGCTATCTTGTAGTCATGCACCGACGCAGGTTCAAACATGTGCGCCCTGAGATTGATCTCGATATCCACGCCATTGCCGTCAGCGGGCAGTTTGCCGACGTACTCCACAGTTGAATCGAACACGAATCTGCCCGTCTCGCCTGCAAGCGACGCATCAATGTAGTAGTACTGCGATCCAGTCCCGCCCGAGAATGTCAGCGTGTGCCCGTCAAGATCCAAGTGACTGCCCGCCGCCCCGATATGCAAATTGACGTCGCCGCCGTTCAACAGCATGATCTGCGAGTCGGCCGTGACCGCCGTGAGCATCGCGACATCTCCGCTGAGGTTGCCGTACAGCCGGCCGCCCGCGAGGACGATGTCGTTTGTGAACGTGTGCGAACTCTGCACCGTGAACGTCGCATTGCTCTCAACGGTTACCGCGCCCGTGCCGTACACGGTGAAATCGCCCTCTCCGCTGTAGGTCACCGAGTTGGCGGGCTCCTGGGCCGTGCCTTCCGCGACGAGCGTTCCGCCCGTGTACGTCTGCGCAAGCGTGGAGACGAACGTGCCCGCGCCGGACTTCACGAACTTCAGGTTCCCCGCGAGCGCCATCTTTGTGTTGGTCGCCGTTCCTTCTGCGACGACCACTTCGAGCGTGCCGGTCTGCTCGGCGGAGTTCGTCACGGTGAACGCCGTCGTGCTTCCTGCCATGCTTCCGGGCAGCTTGACGTGTCCGCCGTTCACGTCCAGCACGGCCCCTTCGTCGAAGAGGAACGGGAACTGCGTGAGATCGGTCGTCACGTTCCGTGCGCCCGTGAATCCGGTCAGCACGAACGCGGCGGGGGCGGGCGAGAAGTTCGTCGTGCAGATGAGGTTGTGTTCCTCAACCGAGGAGAAAAGCACCTGCATCGTGTCCGTAATGCCCTGCGTCCATTCCCCGTCGTATTCATGGGTCCTGTCGCTGAAGTACTTCCACTCTCCATTGACCCACTTCGCGTACGCGGGCTCTCGTGCGTCCTTCACATAGACACCGTGCTCGCTCTCGTTGTCCTTGATCACCAGCGACTTGTCCGCCACCGCGACGCCGTTCGTGTACAGCGTGAACTGGAACGCCGCATTGGGATAGGTGCCCGCCTCCCACGTCAGGAGGCAGTCACCCGCGTCAAAGGCGCGGTCGCCCATGTCCAGCGCAATGGACGCCTTGTCCACAAACGCAACCTGTCCGGCAACGCCATACTCGAGAGCCGCGACATACGTCACCGACGTGCCCGACGTGTCGAACACGCCATCGATTGCGGACAGGTCGATGGTCGAACCGTCCTGCATCATCAGCGGCGGGCGAACATCCCCTGCGGTATACGTTCCGTAGATGGCAAGGTGCGCTGCGACCTGGTTCTTCTTCCAGCGCTCTGACGAATATGTCAGGTCGTGGAACGACGCATTGCCGCCCGTTCCCAGCTTGAGGGCGGCGGTGCCCGTAACCTCCACGTCAAGGCCCGTCGCAGATCCTCCGCCACATATCCACTCAACGATGCCGCTGGATAACACCATCTTGCCGTGGTCGCCTTCCGCCACCGTGATCTCGCCGACCCCGATGTAGTCGTCAAGGGCGAACGTGAGCGTGTGGCCATTCATCGCGAGCGCGAGCGTCGTCTTGTCGGGCTTGCCGAAATAGAACCACTTCCCCGTGATCGTCGCGTTGCCCGAAAGCGTGAACGACGAACCGAGGATGCGGTAGCTGTCGCTGTAGCCATTCGCCCCCGCACCGCTTTGCGCATGGAGCGTCCCCGCAAGGTCGTAGCTGTAGATGCAGGTGGAGGTACTGAATACGGCGTGGTCGAACGTCGCGCCTGCGCAGACGGTGACAAGTGAATCCTTGGGGCCGACAGGGTAGCTGTTGACGCCGAGCCTCACCGTTCCGTTCGAGACGACCGATCCGCCGACGTACGTCTGGCCGCCCTTCGCCGCCACGAACGTTCCGGCGCCGTCCTTGACGAGCTTCATCTGCCCGGCGAACGCCACGGACGAGTTCTCGACCGTCTCGCCGCTCGCGACGTCAACGTGCAGTTCGCCGCCGGTCGTCGTGTCGGTAATCGTTCCCTCGCCGTCGAACGAGGCCATGCGGAGCGTGTGACCGTTGAGGTTGACCGTCACGCCTTTCGGTATCGAGAATGCGAGTCCGCGCCAGTCGACATCGCCGGAGAGCGTCGCATTCGCCGCTTCAATGGAGAAATACGGCCAGGGAACGACAGTTCCAGCCGGCGCGTTCATGGCGATAGAGCCGCTGCACACGTAAACGCGTGTGCGGTCGCACGGAAGCGCATCGTTCAACCGTATGCCAGAAGAATTCCGGCAGTCCCAGTTCGCCGCCGAATCAAGGCTGGTACCATCGCCTTCTCCGGTCCATGTCGCCGTCACGGGAATCGTCGCCGCCGTGACCACAACGGTCTTGCCGTCGCCCGAAAGCGAAAGCGTATAGAGCGGATTGGTCGTAGCGAAGTGCGCAAGCACGTCGCTCTCGCCTGCAGGCAGCGCGAACGAGCCGACCGTGAGCGCATTGGTCGTTCCGCCGTCATAGTAGTTGGAGACGTCAAGGATGATCTTTGAATCCGTGCCAAATGTCAGCGCTCCGCCCACGTTCACGGCGTAGAGCGGCACAGTGAGCTGAAGCCCCTCTCCGACCTCAAGCGCCTCGGGCGCAAAACGTGAACCCTCCGCCGCCTTGAGGGTGGCTGAAGCGGCAAGAGTGCCGCTTCCCCGAATGGCGAGCTTCTTCGGCGTGACAAAGGTATCGTTGGTAAGCTCCACGCCATCCGCGAGCGTCACCGCCACTTCAACCTCGGAATCTTCGAGCGTGGGGTAGATCGTGGTGCGCGTGGTGTTAGCCCACGCCTCGTTCGTCGTATCCCATTCTCTCACCGTCCACGAGGCGAGGCCGCCCGCCCACGTGCCGTTCGCCGAGACAGTGCGCACAAGGTTCGTCGCGTCTAAAGGCGGCAGGCACGGAACGTTACTCGCAAGCCATTGAATCTGCGCTGGAGAACATGAATAGTTGAAAATGGCAACCTCGTCCATGCACACATTGGCAATGTAGCCTTGGCTTCTCTTACCTCCGCTTTCGTTGAAAACGTCGGTGCCAACCGTCAACGACTTCAACGCCTCGGAGGGATTCGGCGAGCTGGGCGACCATGAAGAAGACTGCTTTGTTCCGTCGAGATAAAAATCAAAACACGAAGATGCCGCGTTCCAAACCATACACACATGCTGCCAGGTATTGGCCGTAAGCGCAAACGAACCCGCACCAGTATTGCCAGTACCATATAGCGTAAATTTTACTGGATTGGATGCGCTCCACTCAAAGCGCTCGTAGCGATTCCCTATACGGAAAGACGTGAAATCTCGCCAAAGAGGCGACATCGTGCCGGGTGCCCGGACCCAGAAGGAGTACGTCAGGCCGGAGCCAAGCGTCGCGCCGAATCCATCGGCCTCGCTGCTGTCCACGCGAAACGTGATTTTGTTGTTGAGGTGAAACGAATTTGCCGAGCCCAATGCGCCGGAACTCGGCCAGTTCGCATACCCTGCTGTCCACTTGTAGGCATTCCACGGTCCTGTACCGGAGTTCGTCGCCTGAATACCGTTGCCGGAAGTATCAACCGCAACATCGAGAAGCCAGCAGATCGGCATGGCACGTCCAGGTCCGCTCGCGGGCTGGGCAGGACGGTACTTCGCGAGCCACTTCACCTGCTCCGCAGTCACGGGGTAGTCGAACACGGCGAGTTCGTCGATGCCCGTGTTGTTGGCTACACTTGACGTTCGATCTGCGCCGTTCAGACCTCTCACCCACGTACCAACATGGATCTGTTGGAGGTAACCGGTTCGGTTGAGGTTTATGTACGCGATCTTCTCGCCGCCGATATAGAGCGCACACGTGGCACTTCGATTCGTGCTATTCGGCGTGAACACGAATGCCGCATGCTTCCACACGCCTGCCGGCGCGGCGGCGGCGGTTGAACTTGCCCCCGGAATTCCAACGAAAGGACATGTTGCCGTAGAAGCGGTATTGTAGTACACGGTAAACGCACTGGTGTTTTTCGTCGTGTATTCGCAACGGTAGTCGAGTCCGCCCACGCGGAAGCCGAAGAAGTCGGTCCAGGCGTTATGCGACCCCGACGTCTTGAGCCAGAAGGAGATCGTGAAACCATTGGTCGTGCCGCAGCCGAGCGAGTTTGAACCATCTCCAAGCCAGATGGCCGTACTGGCGGCGGATGAATAGTATGCGTATGTCGAGCCAAGAGCCCCCGTTGTGCGCGGCACGGACGACCCCTTGAGCGTGAAGTTGGCAGGGATCGTGCCCTTATCGACCCCCGTGTACGCGAGGCCGCTTCCGCTCGGCGTGTCGAAGTCGAAGTAGTGTATGAGCGAACGCCCATACGCCGACGATGCCGCCGCCACGCAGAGCGTGACAGCAAGCGTACAACAACAAGTTTTTGCAATCTTCATCGTTTTCATCCTTTCACTTCACCTGTTCCAATTTTACACTTTACATTTTACACTTTACACTCGTTACTTCGCGATGGCGGCGCGCTTGGCGAAGAACGCGATGCCGAACTTCATGATGTCGGTGATGCCCTCCGCGACGAGCAACGCGGCGTAGTTCTTCTCGTCGATCTGGCGGCGCGCCTCGGCGGCGAGCGCGTCAAGATCGTCTGCCTCGGTTTTCGCCGCCTTCACCTCGATCACGACGGCCGGGAAGTCGAGGTGTTCCGCACGCGGCTTCAGCATGATGTCGAAGCGTCCGTAGCCGGATTCGCGGTTGGACGTGATCACGTACACGTCGCGCATGAACGAGATCATCCCCAGGACGAGTCCGTGGTAGAATCCCTCGGCGGATGCGTCGAAGTAGCTTGCGGACTCCAGGAGGAATTCCTCGATGTACGTGCGGAAGGCGTCAATGTCGCGGGTCAGAAACGTATTCTCCAGTTCGTTTTCCGCCTCGCTTGAACGGCTCGCCCGCCGCAACTTGTAGAGGATGTCCTTCAGGAATACGTGCCTGACCTCGCGGTTGGGGATCTCCACCGCACATCGCTCGTTCACGATGTCGCCCTTCGGCTTGAGGTAGCCCGCCGAGACGAGCAGGGCGTAGAGCGTCTGCGGCGTGTCGCGGATGTATTGATAGGGGCCAAGTTCGCTCGTCATGGGCACGATCGCGCTCTTGTCCTTCATCAGCAGCTCAAGGGTCTTCGCCATGTCGAACGGAAGCGTCTCCACCAGCTCGGCGATGATGTCGTTCGAGCTGGTGTCGAGCCAGTACGGCTTCGCCACGCAGCCCGCGTCGAAGTAATAGAGGACACTCCACGGGTTGTACATCTCGCACCCGCCGAACACGTACCCGTCGTACCACGAACGGATTTCGGGGAGCTTGTCCTCGCGCCCGTAGTACCGAGCCATCTCTTCGACCTCGTTCTCCATGAAGCCGAAGTACTCGCTGAACGGCTCGTCGAACACGGTGAACACCTTGAGGTTGTTGAGTCCCGAGAGCATCCCCTCCTTCGCGACGCGCAGCACACCCGTCATCACGCCCATCTTCACATGCGCGTTGTCCTTCATTGCGCCGGGCAGGAACGCGCGCATGAACGCGACCATTTCCTCGTAGTAACCGTTCGTCGAAGCCGTCGTCACGGGCGTGTCGTACTCGTCGATCAGCACGACGACATCCTCCTTGTGGTGGCGGTGGAGCGCATCCACGAGGAACTTCAGCGAATTTTCAAGCAGGGTGGGATCGGCCCTTCTCTCACAGATGTCGACATAATCCTCGCGTTCCTGGCCGGGG
This sequence comes from uncultured Lentisphaerota bacterium, assembly GCA_946413265.1. GTDB lineage: Bacteria > Verrucomicrobiota > Kiritimatiellia > RFP12 > UBA1067 > RUG572. Next base: position 20,984 of record CAMKJU010000026.1, on the reverse strand, counting down.
GGAAGCGACTCCATGCACGCGACGTGCCTCTTGAACTCGTTGCCAATGTCGATCGCAAGCGCCCCGTAGGCTTCTTTCCACCTGAGCGACTTGTGGTCCTTGAACGTGAGGTAAATGACGGGGTACTTCCCCTGCTCGGCCATCCATTCGTCCGCGTCCTCGCAGTGCGCGATTGCGCGCGACTCGAAGAGGTGACGCACGTCCGGCTCGTCCGCGCCGCGCTTCTCGAAGAAGCACTTGAGCATCTGCATCGCAGTCGTCTTGCCGAAGCGGCACGGGCGCGTGAAGAGCACCGTCCCCGCGCGCGTAGCAAGGAGGTCGCGGATGAGAAGTGTCTTATCGACACAATAGCAATGCTCGGCTACTTCCTCCCAGATGCTCTTGCCAACCGGGAGCGGAAGCAGCCTGCGCTGTGCGCCTGTCGCTGTCGGTTCTTTTTCCATGAGGGAAATTATACCAAAAACACGCGCACTTGTGCGGGGAAAATTGAAAATGGCGCATCTGCGCAATTCACCGCCGAGCCTTCTGATGTTTGGAAACAACTATTTGAAACAACTTGCCTTTGGCGCACGGGCTAACTCGCCCGTGCCCATTTGCCGATCCTCAAACTATCACGATGCTGAATGTTCAAGGTGCGCTCGCAGGATAATGTTGTTCTTGAAAGTTGTCATGATTGTTTCCAATCTCAAAACACATGGGTGAAAAATGCAGATGCGCCCCATTCGTCATTCTTCATTCTTCTATCGCACTACCGCACGATCAGCGAGAAGCCGGCACCTTCGAGGTAGAGGCCGTCTGCCTTCGGCACGAGCCTCTGACTCTTCTTGGCGGGCAGGAACGTCACGCCTTCCGGAATCGCCGACCAGGAGATGATCTGCTTGCCGTTCGCGTTCCTGGTCGCGTTCTTCGAGCTCGCCAGCACGCTCAGCGTCGCACCCGACGCGAACTCGAGCGTCTTCTTGCCCGTGTCGGTGAACGTGGATGTCAGCGGCAGCGCCCCCGTGCGGTTCGAGAGGTCGATGGTTGCACCGTCCATGAGCGTACAGCCGTAGAAGTAGTCGTGCGCGGCGGGCTTGAACGTTCCATGCACGTTCAGAGCCTTGGATCCCTTGTTGTAGCCTGCGCCGCTCCACTGCGGCTCGTAGTCATGGACGTCAAGCTGCCCGTCGAGCTGGATTGCGCTGTTGACGACAAAGTCAACGGTCGAGGCGTCCACGTCCACCACCGGATGCAGCCAGCCCGTCGTCCCGACGACGACCTTGCCGCCGCCGGTGCAGGAAATGCAGCGGATGTACCAGTGCTTGCCAGACGCAATCGTCACGTTGAGCGTGTAGCCGCCGAGATTCATATCTCCGTAGCCGTTGAGGTCACCGAAAACAGTGTTGCGGGTGACCTCAAGGACGGAATCCTTTGTCAGCGACCCGATGCCAGAGCCGCCCCATGTCGTCTTTGACATGTCCGCGTTGCTGTTCCTAAGCGTGCCTCCGTCAAGACGCACGAAGCTGCGGTAGGCGTAGTTGGCGCGCAGGTCGAAGACCGCGCCCTGGGACACTTCGATGATGTCGAGGACGCCGGGGCCGAACGCCTTGAACGCGTCGCCGCTGTATGTCGTATTTGCGCCACTGCCGTCTGGCGGCTGCGCGACGCCTGCGGCGATCAGCGTTCCGCCGGTGTAGGTCTGCGGGGCAAATGCCGCCACGTATGTACCCAACCCCTCCTTGACCACTTTCATATTACCGGAGAGCGAAACCTTGTCGTTCCTAAAGGTGTCGTACTCGGCAACGATGATGTGCAGTTCACCAGGATGCTCCGCATCGGTCGTCGAGTCGGTGAAGCCCGCCTTGCCCGCCGTGACGCCCGTGAAGGCGTTCACGCCTAGCTTGTGTCCGCGCAGGTCGATGTACGCACCGTCGCGGAACGCGATCGATCCCAGACCGGTCCAGTCGCAGTCCGCCGAAAGCGATACGCTCTCCGTGAGCAGCAGCCCCGCGTACGCGAATCCCGTCGTCGCGGGGAAGCTCATCGCCGTCGCGCCCGAAAGGCGGATGAGCGTGGAGGCGTTCGGCGCGACGCCGGGAATCTCGTTACCCGTCGCATCCGTCACGCGCCAGTTCGCCGCATCGAGCGGATTGCCCGCCACGCCGCCGCCGATCCATTCCGCGATGCGCGTCCCAGCGGGTACGACCCGCAGGACGAGGTTGCCGTCCGACCAGTCGCGGATCACGGAATACGCTGCGTTGTCGTCAAGGCTCGTCGTCACCGCGATGTCGCCGTCCGCGAGGTTGCATCCATCCAGCACGGCGTATTCGCCCGTGCCGTTCGCGCCGAAGTCGTACGAAAGCGTTCCGCCCGGCGCGAACGCGCCGCTGATGACCTGTGCAATCGTCAGCGACAGCGTCCCGTCGATCGCCCACTTGCCGTCGCCGGAGGTGGAGGTCACGCCCTCGCACGGCAGCGCGGAAATCTTGACGGTTCCGTTCGTCACGGAGATGTCGCCCTTCGTCGCCGTCTTGATCGTCAGCGTTCCCGTTCCGGCCATCACGATGTCCCACGGGTCGGTGAATACGTCGCCGCTCATCGTAGCCGAAGACGCCGTCGGCGCATATACGACGTTGTACGGCCCGTCGAACGTGACCGTCGGACGTGTGCAGTACGTTCCGTTTCGGGTGTCCGCCACAAAATAGATCGGCATATTGTACATGTCCCTCTGAGGGACATACCAGTCGCAGGTCGAGGAGAGGTTGATCGTGTCGCCGGCGAGGAAAATTCCGTAGTAGTTCTTGGTGGACTGCGAATTGGACCTGAAGGGCCGCTCGGTCGTGAACACGAGGTTCGACACGCCCAGGCGCAGCCAGCTGTTCTGCTTCTGCGCCTGGAACCCGATGCGCAGCGTGCCGGAACCGCGCGCCACAGGGTCGTTGTTTCCGAGAAGGTAGAACGACTCGGCATCAAGCGTGCCGTCCACGTTGAGGATGTAGTTGCCGTTTACCTGGTAGTCCTTCGAGAGCGCCACAGACACCCCCTCGCCGATACCCATGTAGGTGGCGCCCTTGTTCGTGATGCGCCGTGCGCGAAGCGTCGCCGCCGCGGTTGTCGCGGCCACATAATTCGTGCAGTTGTTGTCCGCGCCGTTGAGGAAGATGTCCGCGCCAGTGAAGTCGTTGTCGCCCTTCAGCAGCAGCACGCCGTCGCCCGAGCGGAACTGCACCCCCTGCCCTTCAAACGTCACGTCCTCGAACGCGAGCGTGCCTTCCGAGGAGACGATCCACCCGCCTTCGGATTCGCACACGCCGCCCTTCACCAAGCCCTTTATCGTGAGCGAACCTTCGCCGCTCTTCAGGAACTGCGTGCTGTTCGGCGCGGCGAACCCATCGTTGAACGTCACGTTGTACGCGGTCGGGTTGTTGGAGACAACCCCCTCGCCCGTGAAGATCACGGGCACGTCGTAAACGAGATCGCCCGACGGATTCGTCCACTCCGCCGTGATGTCCACAAGATCCTCGTCGTTCACCCACTTGTAAACCGCCGCAGGGTTCTCGATCATGCTGAGCGCGTTGAGCGCCATGTCGAGCGGCGTACGCGGTCCGACAGGCTCCTCCGGCGACGGACCGGTCGCAAGACGGAATCCGAGGTAGTTCGCATGGCATCCCGCCGTCGCGATGGAAGGCCTGTCCGCCGCGCGTTCCCACGTGCCCTTCGCCGCACACGCAGGCGAGCCGAGGATGCGGCACCAGCCCGTGTTGGAATCGACGGACGACGTCCATTCCGCGACGGCGCGCCGCATGTTGCCAGCGAACGCGGTCTCAAGCTCGCCCACGGTCGGAAGCCTGTATCCGGCACCCAGCCACGCAAGGAACTTCGCGATCTCGTTCTTCGAGACGTTCACGACGGGATCGTCGCCTGCGCCTTCCGCGAACGTGAACGCCTCGCCCACCGCATCCTTGTACTCCTTCCACTTCGCGTTCGTGACGGGCGTCTCGGTGAACTGCGCGAACGTCGAGGGATCGGCGCAAACCGGGAGGGTCGCGCTTGTCGCGACCGTCGCCGCAACAGTCTTCGACGTGATGGAGAACTCGTCGAAGACGCCGATGTAGCTGCCGTCCGCGTTGAATCCGTGCGCGGTGTAGGTGAGCGTGGCGCCTTCGACCTTCAACTCGCCGTAGCTCTGCACGATGCCCATGCGGACAGGCTCGGCCGGGCCGAGGACATCGGTCTCCGTCACGCTCTTCTGCCGCGCCGAAAGGTAGGGGATGTCCTTGTGTCCGCCGACGAACGTGGCGTCGCCGTAGTTGGCGTTGACGTTCTGCTCTTCGTCGAGATACCCCATGCCGCCGTTCGTGAGCTGCACGATGCCGTCCTGGTGGATGCGCTCGTAGCCGTGCATGTGTCCGGAGAGCACCAGGTCAATTCCGCCCGTCTTCGCGGTCTCGAGGAGCGCCTGGTTGTTGTTGCCGCCCCAGCATTCGAGCCAGAACGGATAGTGCTGCACGAGGATGCGGAACTTCGCATTCTGCGCGCGCTCCGTCGCGAGCAGGTCGGACAGCCAGGTCTGCGTCGTGGCTGCGGTCATCAGGCCGTGGTCGATGAAGACGAACAGCACGTTGCCGCGATAGAGGTGGTAGTTGCCCGACGCGCTTGATTCGTAGCCTGGCTCGTCCACCGCGCCCGTCTCGAAGTACGGCTTGTTCTCGGGGTGGCTCGTGTCGTGGTTGCCCCACGCGACGTAGTACGGAATCGTTTTCCCGAAGATCGCGTCCGTCGAGTCGAGGATGCACGGGCGGATTTCCGTTCCGTAGTTCCCGTTGGACGACATGTCGCCCGTCGAAATGCCGAAATCGACGTTGCGCGAAACGGCATGCTCAAACATTTTCGTCACGTAGAGGAAGATGTCGGAGTCCCAGACGTGGTAGTTTGCGCGGAGTCCCTGCTGGTTGTCGCCCCACACGGCGCAGGTAAAGGTTTCGTCGTCGCTCTGCGACCAGAGCGACACAGTACCTTCCGTATTGTCCGCCGGGTCGTCGAACGTAAGCGCCTGGCCGTAATAGCCGAGGCGGTACGGAATCGTCTGCCCTTCCATGCCATCGACCGTGATATGCGCCGAGTAGATCCACGTGCCGCCGTTGCCCTCCACGCGCGTCATCGTCGCGCGCTGCGCGTAGCCCGCGCCGTACTGGACCTCGAGGCCGTCCCAGCGCATCGCGTCCTCCGCGTCCTTCACGCCCTCGCACATGATCGTGAAGCGGTTCGTATAGACGTTCTGCTGCCATGGCCACGTGACCAGCACGTCGCGCGCCGCGACGGCCACGCTCACGACCTCGAACGGAGTCGCGAGCGAGACCCACGCGCTCTCAATGCCGTTCTGCGAAATCGCCTTCACGCGCGGCGTCATCGTTCCGATCGCGATGTACTTATGCGTGAACGTCACGGACGTCCCCGACGGAACGAGCTGCGTCGTGCAGTCGCCCGTGCCGTCGCCGAAATCGATTGCATACGAGACGTACTCGCCGTCGGGATGCGTCGCGGAGACGGTGAACGTGACGTCGTCGACGAGCGCCTTGACATCTCCCTCCGGTAGCGCGGCGGAGACGGTCGGCGCGTTCGGCGCCGTGCCGGACGGCACGCTCCCCACGCCGCCGAGCGCGGCGATTTCGTCCGGCGTGAGCGACACGTCGTACGCCGCGAGCCGCGTCACGTCCGCATCAAGGTCGTTCAGGAAGCTCATCGCGACAGTCGGCTTGAGCGTCGTGCTGCCGACATGAGGGTTGATCTGCCCCCACGGGCGGCCATCGACGTAGTAGTGGACACGCCCGTTCGCGGCCCACGTCACCGCGACGCGGTGCGCGGACGTCCGGTCAAGCGCGTTTTCGCTCCAATAGCCCCAAGTCGAGACATACGTGTTGCCAAGAAAGTTCGCGAGAGCCGTCGTAGTCGTAAAACTGCCGGAGTAAGCACTGCCCGTCCCGTAGAAGCCGGAGGCGACGTTGAAGGAGTTCTTCACGAACACGCCACCGTTCGTCTGCACGGACGCGAGCGTGATGTCGGCAACGTACGTTGCGGCGGCGGGCGCGCTCGAGCGCGTCCACGAATAGCCGCCGTTCTCCGCGACGAGCGGCATCCCCTTCGAGACTGCCAGACCGCCGTTGCCATCCGAGCTCCACTCGCCCGCAGGGACGAAGGTGGGCATGAACGTCCCGTCCGCCTTCTGCGCAAGCGGACGCGAATGGAGTTCCGCGATTTCCGCGTCTGTCAACACCCTGTCATAGACCGCCGCGTAGGAGATGTCCGTGTCCTTGTCCTCGCCGCTCTCGTCGCCGAGCAGCACGAAGCATCCGCCCTTCACGGGCGCCATCGTCGCATGAGGACCCGACCGCGTGTAGTTCTTGACTCCGTTGATAAACGCCACGCTGACGTTCGCGGTCTTGTTGTACGTGATCACGACGCGCATCCACTCGCCCGGCTTGACGCCCGACACGCCGCCGGCGAGACCTCCCTTGTATCGTATGTATATTCCGTCGGACGAGTTGCAGGAAATCCACACCGGGCCGTCAGCGCCTATTTTCCCCTGAAGGAGCCCGTGGTAGTTGTTGACCTTGTTCGCGTTGTTTGGAATGCGTACGTCCATCACGACCGTGTAGCTGCTGTTGTTCGTGAGGTTGTGGTAGCACTTGAAGCCGTTGTTCATGCCAACATTGACGTGTCCGTCGCCCGGCAGGACGCCGTCCGTCCCTTCCGTGAAGCCGGCGGCACCGGTACGGGTGAACTTCTCGAGGTCGTTGCCGACCGTCGCCTTCGTGACATTCCCGGCGGGGAACGTCCATTCACCCGTGAGACCCGCCTTCGTGTAGTGCGGAAGCCGCGCCTCGTAAACCGCCGCCTCGTCGTACAGCTCCACGTAGTCGATGTACATGAGGCCGTCCTCGCCGTTGTCGTCGGCGCAAAGGAGAAGATGCCCCACTCCGTCGATGACGGTGAGCGGCTGCGTGGAATCGTTGAAGTAGTTCAGGTTGTTGCCGTTGTTGCTGGCGTTGCACGAGGTGGTCTCGTCGAGATACATGTCCCAGCGCATATCGCCGGCGGAAATCGTGAGCGTGTGCCAGGCACCGACGGACATGGCTGTATTGTAGTTGCCGCTTCCAGCCAAACTACTTCCCCTCGCACCCCCGATGCCGTTTGCCACGCGCGAGCTCGTCTGAACGCAGGCGAACACGTCGGCATCTGAACTTCCAGTGGTCTGATTTCGGTTGAAGAACGCATGCCACGTGTTATCGCCCACAAGCCAGCAGCGAATCTTGATCGTCCAGCAGTGGTTCTTCACGGCGTCGGGGATCGGCAGGGCGATATGCGACGACTTCGGAATCGCGATGGCGTAGTTGCCCGCGCCGAGTCCCGCAGCGGCAGCCGCGACGGTGGTGTCGCTGCCCGAGTAGTCCGGCGAAACGACGTACATCTGTCCAAGCGTACCATCCGTCACAAGGGAAGTTCCCTTGCCCACATAGTAGCACGGCTTGCCGGCGCCGCCGACGGTCGCTTGCAGCACGTTCGGCGAAGTCGGGTTCGCCGGATCGTAGTTGTTGAAGTCCCACTTCGCCACAAGCCCCGCCTGCGCCGACGAAGCCGCCGCCACGCAGAGCGTGACAGCAAGCGTACAACAGCAAGTTTTTGCAATCTTCATCGTTTTTATCCTTTCATCAACGGGTTGCCGGCGAATGGCTGAAGATTACGGCGTCGCCGGGGTCGAGCCAGAAGTAGTCCGCGTACGCGGCGGCGGGAACCTTCGTACCATCCCTGCGCACGATCTCCGTGCCATCCGCGAACGTCGCCTTGAGCGTGATGTCGTCGTTCGGGTCGCGGTTCACCACCATCAGGTAGTCCGTGTCGCCGTTTTTCAGCCACGAGACGACGGCCGTGCCGCCATTGGGGATTTCGAACGACTTGACGAACGGCGGCAGGAACTTCGCGTCGAACCGCTTCGTGCCGAGCGGCACGTCGATTCCCGTGTGCCACACGCCCTGCACCTTCGCGCCGAGGAACACATACGCGCGGGCCTGGATTTCCGCGTTCATCTCGCGCACGAGGTCGAACACGGGGCTGCGGCGTCCGCCGACAAGAATGGGCGCGTTGTTGTAGCCATGGTATTCCTTCATCATCGCGTACTTGAAGCACTGGAGAGCCTGCGCGCCGTAGGCGAGGTTGGAATACTGCTGGAGGCGCAGGTGCGCGCGCGTCGGCACGGGATAGTCCTGCGCCGGATAGTGCCGGTGCGCGGCGACGAGGGCGAAGGCGAACATCGGGATGTTCCGCTCGCGGGCGAGCGCGCTCGTCGCCTCCAGCGTCTCGTACCAGCGCTCCTTCAGGAACACGCGCTGTCCGTGCAGACGGAAGTCGCCGACCTCAAGCGGCTTGAAGGAGAGGACGGGGTACACGTCGAAGCTGATCATCTTCAGCGGCACCACGTCGTAGAGGCGGCGGATGTACTCGTCGTGCGTGGCGCAGCCCGTGTGCTTCATCTGGCGCGCCACGTCGTTGCGCGTCCAGCGGTCGCACAGCGCGCCGAAGAGGTTGACGTAGCACGGGTGGGTGGGGTCCAGTTCCTCGTAGAGCTTCACGCAGTCGCGGATGGACTCGGCCTGCCTGATGTGCGGCTCGTCGGTGATGTAGTAGTATTCCAGCGCGGGAGAGTCCTTGACAGCGTCGGTGAATGCCTTGGCGGTGTCCGTCATGCGCTTGACGTCGTGCCCCAGGCCGATGATCAGCTTGATTCCGGCCTTTTCGGCCTCGCCGAGAAGGCGCCTGGCCTCGGCCGGCGACGTGCACCACTGCGTGAGGTGCGTGAAGCCTGCATCCCTCGCCTCCGCGTAACGCTCCGCCGAAGCGCCCTTCTCGTCCCACGAGCCCCAGCCGATGATCGGCATCTTGGCACTCGCCAACGCCGCCGCGCAGAGCGTGACAGCAAGCGTACAACAGTAAACCTTTGCAACCTTCATCGCTTCATTCTCCTTCGTAAACAGTGTAATTTACCTTGCTCCCCTATTTTGCCGCATTTCGAGAACGCAGCCGACGATGCGATGGTCGCTCAGTCGGCGTTCGTTGTCGGCGGCAAAGAGCTCCTTCACGTCAAACCCCTTCACGACTACGTTGTCGAGTACCGCATAACGCCCGTCGTTGGCGACGACGTACCCCGCCTTCTTGAAGGCGTCGAAATGCCCGATCTCCGGTACGTTGAAGTCGGCCGAAATGATGACGTAGGGCATGTCCTTGAAATGCTTCACGAGCTGACGCATCTGCGGCAGTGCGTAACGCTTTCCGTCCGTGGTGCGATACCAGTCGAGGTGGCTCTGGACGAAATGCACTTCGTTCGTGCCAAACAGGAACACGGAGTCGATAAAGTAAACATTCTGGCGATGCAAGGTGTAATTGACAATCTCGTGCCGGACGCACGGAAAGCGTGTGAACAGGGCGTTACACTGGTAGTGGTTCTTCGGGCCTAGGATCATCGTGGGGAACGAGGAAAAAACCTCATTTGTCGAAAGCCGCCCGGCCTTGTCAAATATGGGGTCGAATTCGCTCACGCCGAGGAAGTCGGGCTTCAACTGGGCGATCATCGCCCGGTACGCCGCACTGCGAGCAGACGACTCTTCAGGCGAAATGGCCGTCTGGCTGTTCTTGCCAAGCGCGAAATGCCCGATGTTCCACTGCACGACGCTGAAGCGTATCGGCGACTGGTTCGTACCGTTGTCCACCTTCTGCTCCGCAGCCGCCCACGCCGGCGATGCTGCCGCACAGAGCGTGACAGCAAGCGTACAACAGCAAGTTTTTATAATCTTCATAGCTACTATCCTTTCATTATTCATTATTCATTCTTCATTCATTCAACGCCTCACGAAGCGCGACAATCCCCCGACGGACGTCTCGCGATAGAGGCGCGGCAGGTCGTGCCCCGTCTCGAGCATCGTCTTCACCACCGTGTCGAACGAGACGACATGGGCGCCATCGGAAAGGACGCTCATCTCGCCGGCCACGACGGCGCGCGTTGCCGCAAGCGCGTTCCGTTCGATGCACGGTATCTGCACGAGCCCCTTCACGGGATCGCACGTAAGGCCGAGGAAGTGCTCAAGCCCGATTTCCGCCGCGCACTCGCACTGGCGGGGGCTCCCGCCCATGAGATACGCCGCAGCCGCGCTTGCCATCGCGCACGCCACGCCCACCTCTCCCTGGCATCCGACCTCTGCGCCCGATATGGAGCCGTTGCGCTTGACAACGTTCCCGACCAGGACCGCGACGGCGAGCGCGTGCAACCGTTCGATCTCGGAGCTTCCAAGCGAATCGCCCAGATACCTGATGACGGACGGCAGGACGCCGCACGACCCGCACGTCGGCGCCGTTACGATCTCGCCCAGCGACGCGTTCTCCTCGCTCACGGCGTGTGCGTATGCGACGAGGAGCCCCGTGCGGCGCATGGCCTCGGACTGCATCTTCGCCTTGATGTAGATCGCCCGCGCCTTTCGCGGCAGACGCAACCCGCCCGGAAGTACGCCGTCCGCCGCAAGCCCCCTGTCGATAGCGGACATCATCGTGGAAAGCACGCGCTTGAGGAAGCTCCAGATCTCCGGACCCTCGGCGTCTTCGACAATCTGCCAGAGCGGCATCCCCGCCCGCGTCGCCGCCTTGACGATCTCCGTCATGTTCTTGTACCTGTAAACGGGCTTTTCCTGCGCCGCCCGCCCCTTCTCCGCAATCGCCCCTCCGCCGATGGAATACGCCACGCGCTCGGCCACCTTCATGCCGCGGGCGTCAAAGGCCGTGAAGCGCATGCCGTTCGGGTGGAACGCGTCGCCGAAGTCAGGTTTCCAGATGATCTTCGTCCGCTTCGGGCCAAGGATGTCCTTCACGGCCCGGTCGGTGAAGTGTCCGCGACCGGTCGCGGCAAGCGAATCCCAAAGCTCGACTTCATACCTGACGGCATCCAGCCCCTTCGTGGCCGCAAGGAATGCCGCAGCGACGAACGCCGGACCCATCGTGTGGCTGGAACTTGGTCCGCGCCCGATCCGATACAGTTCTTTAAGTGATTGCATCATCGGCATATATTGTACCAAAAAATCGCACCCTTGTGCGGGGAAAAGTGAAACGGAACAGCTCGTCTCGCGTCTATCGTCTCACGTCTCAACTCGTCTCGCGTCTATCGTCTCACGTCTACTTATATTCAAGCTGAATAAAATCGTAGGATATTTCGCCACTGTTGATTTCAAGTGTAATCTTGTTTTGGCCGGTTTTGAGCAATGCCTTGTCAAACTCAATCGGGTTAAATATCAATTTGCCGTATGAGTGTGTCCTCATGACCATCGAGTCGTCGGCTGAATAGTCCAGCGTCTTGATCAGAGACCCGTTGACAGATACCTTAAGTCCGTAGCCGGACGTGTTACGCGAGCTGCAGGTTACAACCGTGAGCACGGGCTGGCCGTCGGGTATTTCGTCCATGTTCCAGACAATGCTGAAAGGGAGAGGCGTGGTACGGTAGGTGTCCATCTTTATCTGGGCGTAGTTCCAATCGTACTTGGGCAGGCTTTCCCCGACCTTGAACTCAACGTCGTTGGGGAACCGTATGGGGTAGTAATGAAGCAGTTCCCAGCCGAAGTTTTTCTCGGAATCGTAAAGCCAGGTTCTGTCGGCATCGCCCACGCGCCAGGCAAGCCTGCCATTTGAATATTCTCTGAACACCAGCGTGCCCACATCGGTGTTGCGGGATTTCTCCACAACAACGTTTTCCTTCGCGACTTCGCCTGGATAGCCCTCTTTCCATACGGTCACGGTGTAGGTGTCGGCATGGACATTGTCTATGCTCCAACAGCCGTTCTCGTCCGCACGCGTCCAGTACTGATACGGGCTGTTGCTCTGATTCCACGTCACGTAGCGCTCGTCTTTCTTGCCTCTCGTCTCGCCCGGCACGTTCACGACAACATAGGCGCCCTTGGGTGACGAGCCGTCGAACATTTCAACTTTGCCGCGTAGTGAGCCCCGTTCAAAATAGTGGGCGTCTTCCATCCAGGCATAGGGCCACCGCGCCTGCTCGCAGACAAGCTTGCTCTTGGCGTCTTCATATTTTGCCATAAGCGTGTCGCCCCTGTTGAAATAGACCAGGATCGGACCGTACACCTTATGGTACCTGCCCTCCGGAATGGGGCGCTCGGACCAGGTGAAGTACTCTCCTTCAAACATCCCGTTGTCGTTCTTGAGAAGTTTGCATATCGAATCCTTCGACACCGTCAGAATCCACATGCCCAGCCGGTCGTTTGCACTGCCGCTTATGGATGAATCCAGCTGATAGGGGTTTCGTTCGTGCTTGGCGTTGAGCTCGCCGTTCTGATTGCGGTAAACCGACTGATAAATGTCTTTCCTGCCGTACTCCGTGTCGATCGGCCGGGCATCCTCGATTATTCTGCTGTTGAATTGAAGTTTATCGTGCTCGATCTGATATTCCCAGACGTCCGAACTCTTTCTGAACATAGGCGCACAGTACAAATGCGAACAGGAAGCCGTGCCATCAGCCTTGTCGACTGTATAATACAAATAGAATCCGCTTTCACCCCTCGGAATCCTGTACACGACCTCCAAAGTATAGGGGAACCGCTCCGTGGGAGAATATGTATACGCATATTCGGCGTAATCGGCATTTGCAGTTTTCAAGCCACGGGTTCTTTTTCCGTCGTGCTCGATTATGCGGCCGAACGCACCAGAATTCCATGTGATGAAGCCGTAGCCTTTCAAGAGACTTTTTGTGCTGTCGCAGGTTGTAAGCTTCTTGACTCCGGCCCACGAATTCCTGTCGCCTGCGTCGAACATCAGGCAAATGTTGCCGTTGCTGATCGTCACGACCTTGTTCGACGGGACTGCGTCGCCGTATTTGTATTCGACGCCGTCTATGATCGTCACGACATCCTGCGTACTGTCGTTGTAGGGCGTGAGAGCGGATGTTGGCGTCTTGTCCGGCGTGCCGCCCAGGTCCTTTATGGCAACGCACGCCCTTTCTGCAACATGCGGATTGCCGTGGCCGAGCAGCTTTTGCAGGGCGGGAACGGCTGCTTTCGCCTTTTCTTCCAACTGAGGGTTCCGGCCCTTTCTGCCCAGGGTGTCAACTGCCCGCAGGACGACTTCCGCATCCGGATTTGAAAGCGCGTTTACAAGAGCGTGGACAGACGCTTCGTCGTCTGTCATTTCGAGTATGTCCTGCGCCTTGTTGAGCAGGTGACGTGTAACTTTCATCGCCTTTGTCTTGAAGGCAAGGGTCCAGGTGTCTTTTTCGGCAAGGTCCTCTCTGTCCAGCAGATACAATGCACGCAAGGCGTACAAGCGCACATCCTCGTCCTCTTCGGGATTGTTCGCCAGCATGGCCATATTGCCAGCAGAGAGCAGATTCAGCCGGCCATACACCAATTCCATGTAGGCCTTGTCCGTCTTGCCGATCTGGTATTCCCTTAAGTCGAATATGATAAATTCGGACAGCGCCCGTATGGCGCGGATTCGCTCTTCTTTGTCCGTGCTGCTCAGCACGACATCCAACATCGAGTTGAAGACTCGATACGGAGTGATGTTCTCAAGCATCATGGTCTCAAGCGCTTCTTCGCGGTAGTAATAGTAGTCTTGGAGCATGGCGTCTATAAAGGTTCGGCCAATGCTCTCCCCTGCCTTGTCCGAATGCAGGTTATACAAAGTTTTGTCCGTCCCTTTTATCTGCACGCCCAATGCGTAGAACATGATTTGCGCAGCCAGACCTCGTGTCGCCAGCTCGCCGGTGTGCACGTTCAGGCCTCTGGAGATGTATTTTTCGTTGCCGACCCTTATGTATCCCATGGGATAGCCGCCCTTTGCCACTGCCTCGTCGCCATAGCCGAGCGCTTCCACAACCATCTTGACGGCGTCTTCTTCCTTGAGGGGGGCTTCAGATCCAAATCGTCCGTCGCCAGGACCACGCTTGAACGCCCTTGAAACGACTGCCGCAAATTCCGCTCTTGTAATTGTATTGTCTGGCCTGAACGTGCCATCCGCATAGCCGTTCATGAGGCCAAGATGGCTTAAGGTCAAGGCGGCGATTTCAGCAGGGTGGCCGTTGAAATGTCGTGAACCCTTTCTGTCGGGCTTCCCCACCATGTCGGAGAATCGATGGTCCAGAACTTTTGCCGTGGGCTCCCGGGCAAGGAGCCCTTCTCCCTTCGAAGTTTGCGCAGAGCGAGAAGCCGGCTTGGGGAACCTCCGAACCTTTTCAAAATCTGCACCGCTGACAACGGTTGCCATTCCAATCATCATGGCAAGCGTACACTTGACAGATGCAAGAGTGCAGGGTCGCCTCATTTTTTGCCCCCTTCCTGCCAATTTGCAAATCCTATTTCTCGATTAGGCACCAGCTACGGGCGGGAATAACGCCGGACGGCATCTCGCCGGCGACGCGGTTCCCGTCGGTGAGCTGCGCCGTATAGTGGAAGAGCATCGTCAGCGTGTGCGGCTTCGTCCCGTTGCGCACGAGGAAGCGGTTCATGTGCAGACGCGCGTCACCACGCTGGTCCATGTACCAGGACTCGCCCGTGCCGTTGAGGGCCGCCATGAAGTGTATCCCGTGAATCCCATTCTTGCTCACGTCTGCGCCGCCTTTTGCCTTCTTCCAGTCGGGGCGGCGAATCATGCCGCAGTCGCGGGGAAGGAACAACTCCGTCGTGTCCGTGCGCGGGACGGTGACGGCGGGGAACCAGATGTCCCGTATGTGGAGGCCCGATTCGTTTCCCGCGTAACGGAAGGAATACGCCCAGCCATCCTTCTCCGGCGTCGGCGTCAGCTCGGCCGTGACGGTGAAGCCGTCGCCGCAGAGCGGATGTCCGCGCCACACGAGCGACGTCCGGCCGTCCTTTTCGTCAACCCTGAACGACTTCATTTCCGAGGATGCCACCTTGTTTTGGGGGCTGTTCGTGACAGCCTGTCGCAAGGTCAGCTCGAAACCGATCTCCGGCAGCGTCGGCATGGCCATCGCGGCGGCGGACGCAAGTGCCGCAATCGCCACGAATGGCAGCACGCGCAGTATTCTCTCTTCGCCTGTTTTCACGTTTGTCCTTCCGCCTTGTAAACGTAACGGTCGCCGAACCTTTCCAAGTCATCAGACAATGCGATCGCCCCACACGGGCATGGCGGCCTTGAAGCCGGCGGCACGGAGCGAATGGACGATCTTCAGCGGTTCGTCCTCGAACGCCACGCAGCGCCAGCGGCCGACGAGGTGTCCAAGTTCCTGGTGGTGGAGCGGGACGAACAGCTTCGCCGGCATGGTCGACTGGGCCGCAGTCATGAAGTTGAGTCCAATGGCGCAATGTCCGAAAAACACGTCGGGCTTGCCGCGCGGCTTGAGGTGGTCGGCCCGATGGCAGTCACCGGAGTGGAAGAGGGTGAAGGCGTCGGGACCGTCCCCGCACACGACCTCGAAGTTGGTGACGGCATACGGAAGGTACTTGTTGTGGTCGGCGGCGGTGCAGTGGATGGTGACGTCCTTGATCTTGAACGTCTTCTCGAACTCGCGGCAGTACCAGTTCCAGGCCAGGAGGAAATTGCTGATCACGGGTTTCTCCGCAGCCGTCATCTTCTTGAGGAGCCCCATGTTGAAGTGGTCGCCGTGGTTGTGCGTGACAAGGACGAAATCCAGGAACGGGGCCAGCTCCGGCGCCCTGCGGTGGCAGATGTCTATCCCGAAGGCGCACGTCTTGGTCTTTACGACGACGCCCATGTTGTAAAGGTACCAGATGGCCGGCTTGTCGCCGTCGGGCTTCGTCCGCTTGAATTCCTCGAGGACGCGGTCGAACGCCCTCTCGTACCAGCGCATGACGGGGAACTTGTCGAGGGCGGCCTTGACCTTCTTTGCGGGGGACGCCTCGCGCATCGCGTCCAGGAACTGCGGGGCGGGCTGCATGAGGTTGATGGCGCGCTGGATGACGCGGAGCGCCTCGATGCGGCGTTCGTCGTCCATCATCGAAGTCTCCGCGATCGTTTTAAGGGCAGCGTCAAACTCGGGGTCTGAGACAGGTACGATGTCCGCGAATGGATTGGCGTCGCCGTTTTTGATGCGCTTCTTGACCGCCAGGCTCTGTGCGCGGACAAGGCCGGCCGTGGCAGCCGCGCCCATTGCGAGAAATGTTCTTCTGTTCATTGTCATTTCCTCCGGACAAACACGCGGCGGATGGCCTCAAGGTAGCCCATGCCGTGCTTTTCGTCGGGCTCCAGATACGAACCCTCGATCCATTCGTTCCAGGCATTGATGGATATAAGCTTCGGGTAACCGGGCGGCGTGTTGCGGTCGCACCAGTCCTTCGCGCGGCGCAGGACCTTCTCGAACTTCTCCGGCGACGAACCGGTCACGCACGGCATTTTCTCCGGGAAGCGCGGGTTGTTGTCCCAGCCCACGGACGCATGGGCGAAGTACGCCTTGAGGCCCTTGAGGCGCGCCTTTTCGGAATCAAGCTTCGCAAGGCCCTTTTCCGCCCACCGCGCGTAGTCGCCCTTCGGGTACACGTGGTGCGCGTAGGTGTACATGGTCGCGGACTCGATCCCGAGCGCGGCGATATGCTCCGGCTTGCACTGTCCCCAGCTGCACGCCATGATGTGCACGCCTCCAAGCCCCGCCTTCGCGCAGTCCGCGTCGAACTGGCGGAGCGCGGCGGCGGCATTCTCCATGCCGCCCATCCCCTTCACGAACGAGCCGACCTCGTAGATCATGAACACCGGCTTCCCGCAGATGCGGTAGTAGTTCGGACGCGACAGGAACTTCTCGATCACCCGCCGCGTCATCCGCCTGAACGCCTCGCCGTCCACGCCGCCGAGCCAGATCGTCTTGCTGTGCCTCGCCGACGCCCTCTTGTCGACGCAGTCGGACCAGTTGTGGTTCGCCCACATGAGGAAGAACTTCATCTTGTCGTTGTTCTTCGCGCCGAGGAATCCGTCGGCAAGCGCCCCTTCGAGGAACGGACGCTCCCCGTACCAGTACCAGTCGAAGATGAACACGTTGACGCCGTGCGAGGACGCCGCCTCGATCTTCTTCTCCATCACCTTAGGA
This sequence comes from uncultured Lentisphaerota bacterium, assembly GCA_946413265.1. GTDB lineage: Bacteria > Verrucomicrobiota > Kiritimatiellia > RFP12 > UBA1067 > RUG572. The sequence continues at coordinate 3,907 of CAMKJU010000026.1, read as the reverse complement.
TCGGCCTCGTTCTCGTAGCCCCACACCGGGACACGCGGCTGGTCGTGCCCGGGCCACTTCGGCTTCGCGTCTTTCACGTTGAACCACTCGCCCTGTCCCTCGGGGAAGAGCCCCAGTTCCTTCCACCTCGGCTCTGGATGGTAGCCCGGATAGACGAGCGCGGCAATGTCGTATTCCGCACCTCCCACCGCCATGCATATAATGACAGCAAGCGTACAACAGCAAGTTTTTGCAAACTTCATTTTTTCAACCTTTCGTTAGCCAGTTCAACTATTCACTTTACACTTTACACTTTTTCTTATTTTGCCGTCAATAGTACGCAAGGGCAGTCACTTGCCCAGCACGAGCTGCGCATGCGTGGCGAACGCGCGGCGGGGATCGGCCGCGTAGGCTTCCATCGTGCGGCGGCCAAGTCCATCCGGCGTGTCGCCGAGACGGTAGAGCGCGCGGGCGATGCAGATTTCGCGCAACGAGAGCGTGCGCTCCCAGTCGCCCGCCTTGTTGGAGTAGCCCGGGAACACCGGCACCTTGGCCTGCATCTTCTGCGCGTGGCCGCCGATGCCGGGACGCTTCAACACGCGCGCGAGCGCGGGGGCGGCCGACTTGTCGCCGATTTCCTCAAGTGCGCGCGCGATGGCGCGGAAGTGCGAATACTCGCTCTTCTCCGTGAGCAAATCGGCCTTCTCGACGAGCGCAGGCACGGCGGCACGCACCTTCGCGTGGCCGAGCGCGATCGCGTAGCTGTCCACCCAGCTCACGCTGCGGTTGTACTGGCCCATGCCGCGGTAGTTCCAGCCCTTGTCCCAGTTCATCGCCTTGAACTTTGCGAGCACGAGCGCCGCGCCGTCGTCGCAACCAAGCATCGCGAGCAGATGGGCGTAGTTGAACTTCGCCTCACCCTCTGCGCTGCGGTAGGCGGCGGCAAGAAGCGGACGAGCCCGGTCGGGGTCGGTCATCAGCACGGCGAGGCCCTTGTAGTTGTCCGCGAGGTCGTGCACGGCCTTGGCGAACGCCTCGTCGGAGAGCGGGAAGGAGTCCTTCTGATTCGGCACGTCGGGTCCGATGATTTTCTTCTCCACAAGGTGCGCCTGGAGCGCCTTGATGTCCACGTTGCGCACGGAGACTCCCGCCTTTACGGCAGACGCCGCCGCATAGCCGGCCACGTAACCCTGGTTCTGCACGTCGGGTTCCATGCGCAGGATCGGCATTGCGTCGCGGTGCGCGCTGATGCCGAGGCCCGTCACGAGCACACCGTCGAGCGTCTTAGGCAGGAAACAGCGGTACGGCAGGTTCACGTACATCGGCTTGTGGCCGGGGTCCTCGATGAAGAACGCGTCGTGCGCGGTCTGTCCGTGCGAGTCGAAGTTCGAATACGTGCGCACCACGGTGTCGGGATACGTGCGGCCGTTCATCACGTCGGGCGGCGTCATGTAGAACGCGCCCACCATGCGGCGGCGCTCGCGGCTGTTGACCACCTGCGACTGGTCCCACGACCCGTCCGGCATGCTCATGCGCGAGCGGAGCGCGAAGTAGAAGACGTCGGCGGCATCCGTATCGTCCACGAAGCCGAGGTCGGAGTTCGCGTAGCCCGTGCCGAGCGTGTTGCGCGCCATGGTCGCGCCCTGCACGGAGAGTTCGGTGTCGGTGATGAACTCGGTGTCGGTACCGACGAGCGCGGGAATTTCCGCGTTGCCCGTGGCGTCCACCACGTTCTTGCAGCGCACCGCGCCGCGCGTGCCGTCCGGCATCACCACCACCACGCCAATCACGCGCGATCCGTACACGATCACGCCCTGGAGCATCGTGCCGAACCAGATCTCCGCGCCCGCCCGACGCTGCTCGCGGCGGTACCACTCGCTCTTCGCCTGCGGGAACACCGCGCCCGTCTCCTGCACGCCCGCGTCGATCTCCTGCGTGAAGCCGACGCGGTTGCCGTAGTAGTAGTGTCCGATCAAGCCATCCGTAGTGACGCCGCCCATCATGTAGACATACTCGCACACGATCGTCTTCGCGCCTGCGCGCGCGGCCGAGATTCCGGCCGGGCCACCGCCTGTGCCCGCGCCCACCACGAATGTGTCGCATGTCGCGAGAAGCGGCATCGGCGAAACGTCCGCGACCGTGCCGGACGCCTTCACGAGGTATGACGGCAGCGCCTTCGCGTGTTCGCCTACGCGCTCGGCGGACGCATGTATCAGCAGCTTCTCGCCCGGCAACGCGCCGTACACGTAAATCCGCCCGCTCGGCGCGGGGATTCCCTTCGCGGTCTTCGCCGCCGCCGTGCCCGTCTGTGCGCCAACCGTGATTGCCTTGCCGGGGAATGCACACGGCGCAAGCACGAACACGGGTTTGCCGTCGGGCACCCGCAAGGCGGGTTCGTCCGCGAGAACCGCCGTGTTCGCGGCATCTGCCTGGAGCGGCGTGAACGTGGCATCGCGCAGCGCCTGTTCCGCCTCAGCGAAGGAACGCGCCGAATCATCCGGCATGTCGACGTCCATCTCGCACTTCCAGAAGTGCGCCGTGAAATCATTGGGGAATCTCTTCGATCGGATGTTCTTCACCGTCACTGGCACGTCGCCGGGAAGCTGCGTGGTGCGCACGCGGGAACTCTTCGGACGTTCCCCGGAAAGAACGATGCGCGAGAACGTGCGCGTGCCGGCTTTGAACGTCGCCTCGGCGCCCGCGAGACGGGCGATGCGGCCACGCGGCATCGCGTCGATGATCACCTTCGCGCGGATCGCCTGGCGTCCGCTGCGGTCCGCGATCACAATGCCGCACGCGCGCTCGTCTTCGTCCTTCAGGAGACCACACGGCACCGCGCCCGTGAGGTAGGGAACGCCCGCCGCGAGAAGCGCTTCGTCGAGCGTCCGCTTCACGGTAATGGGCGTGGTACGGTCAACAAGCGTATCGACTGCGGAATCGCCCTTCAGCACGCGCAGTTCGCCGAGGAGCTGGCGCGGGTACGCGGGATCCCGTACCGCGCGCACGCGCAGGTAACGCCACGTGCCGGCGAGCGGCACGGAGAGGATGCCGCTGTTGGTGGTGCCCCTGACGGCGGGCTTGTCGGAAAAAGAAACAAGGTTCCACTCCTTTCCGTCGCGGCTTGCGGACACCTCCATCGCCGCCGTGCGGAATCCAACCTTCGAGAGGTCGGCCTTTTGATTCCTGCCGGCCTTGTGTTCGCGCAGATACGTGGAAAGCTCCACGCCGGAGATGTCGTGCGTCTCGCCGAGATCGACGGACACGGTGACGTCGCCGGCGAATTGCACGCTTTCGTGCGTCGCGTTGCCGAACTTACCGTCCGTCAGCGCGGAGAGCTTCGCGTCGGAATGCGCCCCGTCGGGCTTCGCGTCGTAGGTGTAGGTAAACGGCCAGCTTGGACGCGCGGCGCGGCGTCCGTCGAAGATCGCGCGGTAGATCGGATGCGACTCGTCGTCGCCCGGCACGCGCGCGAGGCGCAGCGTGCCCGCGAGGTCCTCGCCCAGGTACGGACGCGGCGCGGCGAGGAACACCGTCGCGCCCGCCTGCTTCGCGGCGACGGCGGCGGCGACGGCGGCTGACGACCCGCCGGCCACCACCACGTCTACGTCCTGCACCACGGGCAGTCTGAACGCGAACACATTCAAGAGAATGCCCGCACCCGCGAGCGCCCCAACTACTTTCTTTTCCATGGCGTATCCCTCAGAATAGATAACTGGCAAGATGTCCTAACACGACGCCGGACACATAGACGGTAAGAGCGCCAGATGGTCCGACCCCATTGGTGGAGTGGGAGTGGTGGAGTAACTTCATGCCATGGCTCATACTCGTCCAGGTAAAAGGCGCGGTGGACCACCCGGTTTACCAGGTGGTAGCATCTGTCCGTTTGAAAGTTCCTTGGGCGTCGCATGGCAGACAGTTTACCAAAAAT
>CAMKJU010000025.1 GCA_946413265.1 uncultured Lentisphaerota bacterium | reverse complement strand
GTAAGCGAAAGAAGTAGATGACGATGGCGTAGGCTGCGTGTACGGGATTTCCAATGGAGTTCAAAACATCCCCCTTGCCAGACGGATATGGGTATGGTACAATTTTAGTGGCCATTGAGAAAAGGATTATTTTATCAAGGATTGCTAAAATGCTGCTTAATACGACGGAGTGCCTGGAACGGTATGGTTCCTACTATGCCATCGCCTGCAAGGTGAAGGCTGGGACGCTTGTCAAAATAGAACGCGGCGTGTATTCCGACACCATGGAATATGTGTCCGGCGAGAGGATCATGCAGAAGAAGTTCCCCGCAGCGATATTTACGATGGAAAGCGCGTTCTTCTACCATCGCCTCACTGACGTCGTTCCAGATACGTATTCGCTTGCGACGCCTGTGCGTACGACGGCGATAGCCGACAAGCGGGTGAAACAGTACTTCGCACCGGAAGGGACGTTTGACATTGGAAAATCTGAACTTGAGGTTTCTGGCGCGAAGATTGCGGTTTACGACCTTGAGCGCATGCTGATCGAGTTGATGCGCCACAGGAACAAGTTGCCTTACGACTACTACAAGGAGGTTCTCGGGAACTATCGCAATAGCCTCAACAGGCTCTATCCGGCGAAGCTGGATGACTATCTGGTGGCGTTTCCGAAGCGCGACGCAATATCACGTTTCCTTGATCTGGAGGTTTTCTGATGATCTCCTTCGCGGATAGGATCGCCGCTCTTGAGGCCGAGGGCTATGCCAACGCTCCGGCGATGGCGAAACTCGCCCATGATGTCGTCCTGAAGGCTATGGAAAAGTGCGGCTTCGCCCGGAACATCACCGTCAAAGGAGGGGTTGTGATGAGCAGCATAACGGGCGACATCCGGCGCGCAACCATGGACATGGACGTCGACTTCGTCCGTTACGGTCTATCGGACGAGAACATCGAAACCCTGATAGACAGGCTGAACTGCCTTGACGGAATCCGCATAGTGCGCAACGGCGACATAACGGATCTCCGCCACCAGAACTATCGCGGCAAGCGCGTTTACCTTGACATTGTTGATCAATCAGGAGTGGTGATAAGCACGAAACTGGATGTTGGCGTACATGTCTACCGGCAGATGCCGCAGAGGCGTCGGCGTTTTTCAATCGCCATTGACGATGGAATAGCCACGCTTCCCGCCAACACCAAGGAGCAGATATTCGCCGAAAAGCTGAAAAGCCTGCTCCGTCTTGGCGCGCGGTCAAATCGCCTGAAGGACGTATTCGACCTGTACTATCTTAAGGATAGGGTTGACATTGACATCCTGCGACGTTTCGTGACGCTGCTCATTTTCACTGATGACAATATGAGGGAACACGACTTCCGCGCCGTGTCTGACAGGGTGCGACGGGTATTCCGTTCAAGTGTATTTATGCGGAGGCTTTCGCAAGATAAGGCAAACTGGCTGAAAGAACCCGTGCCGAATGTCGTGTCGGGAATACTTGAATTTCTCGAACGGTGTTCGTAACGCGCCCTGCGGCGGCAAGCGAAAGGAGAAGGTGAAATGAAGAAACTGACAAAGACGATTCTCGTAGAGACTCTCGCGCTGGCGACAATGATCTCCGGTTGCAAAACCGGCATGTTTGCGCCACGTACCGGACAGTTGTTCCAGACGACGCGGATGTGTCCAGGCCCCGGTTCGTTCGTCTATACAGCGCCTCTTATGGTGGGAGTTTGGGGCGTGCAGAAGAGTGGCGGCGAATGGACGATACCCATCGGGATCGTGGGTCTTCCCATTGCGGCGGCTGGTTTTGTGGTTGACGAGTGCGTCGTCTCACCGCTTGTGGACCTAGTCTGTCTGCCTTACGATCTGTGTCAGCCGAAGCGCAGTTTCTATATTCGCGTTGTCGATGAATTCGGTAAGCCTATTTCTGGGGTGAAGGTTTGGGGACGGTTCGAGAAAGCCGATTACTGCTGGATGGGCGAAGAAAAGTTCAAGGAAATAACGGATGCGGCAGGCGAGATCTCATTGGATGGAACGTTCCCTATAACGGGCCATTGCTGGGTATCTTGTCCGGACTATGCAAGTTGGTGGAACCACAAGAAGTTCAAGACAGCGGAGGTAAAACCGTGTTCTGATGGGCGAATCGTGATTCAGTTTGTGCTGCCAAAGGCGAATCCCGGAGGATGGAAATCCAAGAAAGACATTTCGCGGGAGGAGGTGCTGAAGTTGCTCTCTGGCAAATGGTCTGCCGACCGTGAGTCGCGTGTATGGCTTCAGCACGGGTTTAACTGCCGGTATACGAATGATCTTGACAGGCACTGCTTCACGCTTGAAGCATCCGGCAAGGTTGACTCTCATGTTCCACACGAATATGTGTTTTACTTTGGAGCTCGTCATGATGATTGGGATCACGGGATCTATTCCGTGTGGACGCTTGAAGGCAAGGACGATGTAGACGAGGCCAAAGCGCGAAGGAATCACGAGCGTCTTCCATCAGGATGGCTTTGGCGTGTCCATCTTTCAAACGGCCCCAAGAATACGATTTGTTCCGATAGCTATTATCTTGGGGAGGATGAAAAAGGACTGTACCTTTCGCCGGGGCCATTTTCCGAGTGGAAGAGCTTGAGCGAGAAGTTGTCGTTGAAGTACCGCAAGGTGAAGCAGTAATTTAAGGAGAAACAGAACCCATGAAACACTTTGCACGAATGATCCTCGTCTCATCCCTCGCGCTTGCAGCGGGAGGATGTTTCACCATTGAGCGAACCGGCGAATACTATGTAGCGACGAAGACATTTGTAGGCAAGACGAGATATAATCGTGACGTATATCCTTCCTTTGGAATATATTTCGCGATGGCTGGCATTGAGTGTCCATTTCCGCTTCTACCGCTTGTCCCAGTGGGCTTTGTCGTGTTTGGCGCAGAAGCATTCGTCTTTGCGCCGGTATGGGACACGCTTTGTCTGCCATGCGACTACTTCTGCTATCGTGAGAAAGGAGCAGAGGCGTCAGGAATTTCATGAGGCGGAGGAACTTTTGAACGAGAAGCTAGATGTTGCGCTTTCTGACGAGCGGTTCTTCACTATGGATACTCCACAGAGTGAAGCATTAAAGTTTTGGTTGTGGTACAATGCGAAGGACAAATTGAACGCGGAACAGGCGGCTTGCATTGTCGCAAACATGCGAAAGACCCCGTCGCTCTGCAAGCGGCTGTATGGTGTAGTTGACGCAAGTACTCTTTCAGACGCAGATTTTGAATGGCTTTATGTTCAGGCGATTGACTTGATGAGGTGTGAAGGAGAACTAGCGTCGCGTGATATTGGGGCGCGTATCGCCAAGAGCGGACGCGCTACTGACGAACAACTTGCCGAGTTCAAGCGACTTGGCATAGCCTCGCTCTATGTTGAAGACGAAATCAAGCGCCGCGCAAAGAAAAAGTCCGAAAAGGACTATTAGTGACTTCCTTTGCTTGGTTTGCAGCCCTTGGCGTGTTAGGTGCGAACCGCTAACTTAAAGCCAAAGAAAGGAAAACGGCGATGAGGAAATTGATGATGGCACTTGGGTGCGCGGCGATGGTCGCGCTTTTTGTCGGTGGGTGCATATTGATTCCGTGCGGCTATGAGTGTGAAAGTGAAAGGATCGTGGCGAAACGGGAAGGCGAATCCGGGCAGACGCAAGAGATCGTGCACAAGAAGATGCATTTGAATCTGTTTGTGCTGGGTCTGAATCCAGAAGGTGGATTGTTTGGCACGACATATTTCCTTTATTCCAGATTCGACTATAGGGCGAATGGTAATTCAAGCGAAATATGGGCGTTCGGACACTTCCCACTGCTGAATTACGACCAATGGCCGGCTGTATATGACGTGCCTGGCACAGATCGCTGGGCATACATTACGAGCAAAATCTTGTCGGCGGATGACATGGAAATGCGCCTGCGAATCTGGTCGGATCAGGATGGGCTCATCTATGACGAAAGTTTTGATAGGGTCGATAGGAATGTTCTGTGGGAGAAGACTGACAATCCACACATAATACAGGTCAACGACCGATCCGGCAAAGTGTACATCAATGTCATTACGGGCGAAGAAAGCGATACCGCTGAAAGGAGCAACCCATGAAATCCTTTGCAAGACTCACCCTCGTCACATCATTCGCGTTCGCGGCGGCGGTTGGCAATGATGTTTATGCTGAAGTTGAGAAGCCGGCCGACATCACATGGTACTCTCCTGTTGGCGTGTCGTTCATGGATAATGCGTATCCGTGGGTTGGCCGTTATGGGGGACATGGAGACAACCCAGACAATCCTGGTGTCATCGGACTTGGCGTAAATTTCCTTTTGGGCGAATGTGGAGAAATGAATGGCTTGCTTTTGAATCTTGGGATTTTGGGATTTTGCGGTCATTTGGGAAAGGTTTCGTCTATGACCGGAACGATGCGTGGCGTGACGGCTGGGATGCTTGTCAACGCTAATGGCAGAACGCAAGGTATGATGGTTGGACCGATAAATTTTGCCGAAGACATAGATGGGTGTATGGTTGGATGTTGTAACACTTGTGACTATAGTAAGATCGTGCGTGGTTTGCAGATCGGCGTGATAAACCACGTCTCTGGGTATGGTACATCGGGTTTCATAGGTCAGGTCGGCTTCTATAATTATTCTGATATGCCGGCGCTTCAGATTGGACTCATAAACCGCATTCCAGACGGACGATTTCCGGTTTTACCTGTAATCAATTTGTATTGGTAGGTGGATTATGGTTCGCGATGGATTTTTGCGCGCTATGCGGAACACACCCTGCGGCGGCAAGCGAAAGGAGAAGGTGAAGTGAAGAAACTGACAAAGGCAATTCTCGTCGCGACTCTCGCGCTGGCAACAATGTTCTCCGGTTGCAAGACCGGCATGTTTGCGCCGCGAAGCGGCGAGCTGTTCCAGACGACGCGGATGTGCCCAGGCCCCGGTTTGTACATCTACACAGCACCTCTGATGGTGTGGGTTTGGGGTGTGCAGAAGCGCGGCGGAGAATGGACGATACCCATCGGCATTGTGGGGCTTCCCATTGCGGCGGTGGGTTTTGTCGTCGACGAGTGCGTTGTCTCGCCGCTCGTTGACCTGGTCTGTCTGCCGTACGATCTGTGTCAGCCGTATCATGGCTGCTACCTTCGGATTGTCGATGAGGACGGACGACCTGTGCAGGGAGCCAAGATACACGGTCACTTTGATCTGGTCGGGAAAGCTTTCTCTGGGACGACAGACGCCGTCGGCGAGTTCAAGATCAACCGTTTGCACGATGTGAAGGGCCATTTCCGGGCTTCCTGTGACAATCATGCGTCATGGTATCAAAGCAGAGGTTTCGATGTGGCCAATGCGAAAGCCGAGTCTGACGGGAAGATCGTGTTTCAGTATACGCTTTCGAAGATGAATCCCGGAGGATGGAAAGCAAAGAAAGACATTTCGCGCGAGGAGTTGCAGAAACTGATTCCCGGTAAGTGGTCAGCGGACAAGGAGTCCCGCAGATGGCTCATGGATGGTTTCAATTGCTCATTCGCCAATGACCCCGGGCGGTATTGCTTGACTCTTGATGAGTCAGGTTCTGCTGTAGCATACGTCCCATTCGGGTATAGGTTCGGCAAAGACAAGAGCAAGCTTGTCCCTAGGTATTCTTCTTGGAGCATACAGCGAAATGGAAATGTTACTGGCGGTAAGGACGATTCTTACCGTAACGAGCCGCCTGCGGAGTGGGTCTGGCGTATTCGTTTGGCAGAGAATTCTGATGAGAAAACGTTCCCAGGCTGGTCAGGCGATTATTATCTCGGAGAGGATGAAAAGGGAATCTACCTTTCGCCAGGGCCATTCTCGTCCGCTGAGAGACTAAGCGAAAAATTGTCGATAAAGTATCGCAAGGTAGGCGAATGAATATTTTACGAGGCATGATGGAATTAGATGGATTCAAGTGCCGGATGTGCAGGGCGTGCTGCCGCATCAAGGACGGAATCGTGCGCGTCTCGGACGCGAAGATTGCCGCAGTCGCCGACGTTGTCTTTCGCCGTAGCCCCAAGTTTCTCGGCCCGCGCGAAGCACTGCCAGACGTTCTCAAGGAGGAAAAGTAAGATCAGCATTCCCGTTGATTTGAGAGGTAAATGGCTATGACAGAAATCATCCAAAACCAGACGAAAGGCGCTTGGGTGGATGGACGGACTTAAAGTTGATTTCAAGGGCAAGACCCTCCTGGTCGATTCCGGGCTCATCGACGCGCGACAGTTCTTCACCGTCATGACAGAGCCGTTAGCAGGTACGCTTGAAATGTTTTAGTGCACATGATGGCTACGATCTGCATGTAGGCAGTGAAAATATGTGAAGATTCTTTTGTCTTAGGTTATTGCTTTTGAAGCGGTTTAATGCTAAAATATAAGATATTAAATCAAGGACGGAGTAGGATATTGTGAAACAGAAAAGAACATTGCTGATGCCTAAAGCCCAAAAATCTCTTGCGATTCTGGGCCAGAACCTGAAGCTCGCTCGCATACGCCGGCGGATATCCGCTGCCATGATGTGTGAACGGGCCTGTGTAAGCCATGCAACGTTGACAGCCATTGAGCAGGGCAAGCCATCGGTTTCAATGGCCGGGTATATGTCCGTTCTCTTCTGCCTCAACATGCACACCGACATTGAAAAGGTCGCGGCGGACGATGTCCTTGGACGTGAACTGCAGGACTTGCAGCTTCCAAAGAGGGTTCATGCATGAAGCGGTCAACAAAATGCAAGATACGCCAAGATGAAATTGGATGATTTCAAGTGCCGGATGTGCGGGGCGTGCTGCCGCATCAAGGACGGAATCGTGCGCGTCTCGGACGCGGAGATTGCGCGCATCGCGGCGTTTCTTGGAATGGATGAGGCCGAGTTCATCGAGCGTGAGACTGAAGTCGCGCCAGACCGCAAGAGCCTGATTCTCACGAGCCGTCCAGACGGCTCGTGCGCCTATCTGACGGAAGACAACCTCTGCCGCATCAATCCTGTGAAGCCCGAGAAGTGCCGAACGTTCCCCTTTGAATGGACCAATCCAGACTCCGCCGAAGTCTGTCCGGAATTGGCACGAAAGCGAGAAGGGGATTGACTTGGAGACACTGTTTTTGGTAGAATGTGCGCAGCCAATCAAGTAGGAGTTGGTTATCTGTGGATATTTTGCAAAGAGAAAGGTTGCTGAAGTTTGGTGCTGTACCATTCACCACCGATGTTATCGCGGATGAATTGGATGACTATTCGGCTGTGCTTGCCAAAATCGCCGCACTTGTGGATGAAGGTAGTCTTGTCCGTATAAAGCGTGGCCTTTATTGCCTTTCGCCAAGAATCAGCGGTCGTGATCTTGATTTGCGTGTCATCGCGAATGCATTGTACAGTCCGTCGTACGTGTCGTTTGAGACCGCGCTTTCGGTGTACGGTCTCATCCCCGAACGCGTGGACGAGACGATGTCGGCTTGTGCAAAGCGTGCGAAGCGGTATGCAACGCCGCTCGGGGCTTTCTCGTATCGTACGGTACCCGGGAACTGGTTTCCGATAGGGATTAGAACTCTGAATACTGGAGAAGGGGGCTTCCTCATCGCATCGCCGGAAAAGGCGCTTGGTGATTTGCTTATTGCAAGATGCAATCTGCGAATCTCGTCTCCCGATTCGCTCAGGTCGTTTCTGGAGGACGACATACGCTTTGATTTTGACGCGTTCGGAAGTCCGGACAAGGCGGTTTTGAAAGAAATGGCGGAGGGCGGACATAAGCCGCTTTTGATGAAGGCATTGGAAAGGATTTTCACATGACACTCTACGATTCGATGGTAGAAAGTTACGCGCCGAAGACTGCTGCAGAGCGGTTTGCCGTTCAGCAAGAAGTAATGCAGCTGATTGCGCTGGCGGGACTTGCAAGAGGCGGATTCTTTGAGAAAGCGGCGTTCTACGGCGGAACGTGCCTGCACCTCTTCTACGGAATGGAGCGGTTCTCCGAGGACATGGACTTTTCTCTTCTCGAGCCAAACCCCTCGTTTGATTTTGAGTCGTACTTTCCGGCGATAAAGGAGGAGTTCGCTCTCGCGGGGAAGGAAGTGGAAATCCAAATGAAGCACAAGGGGCGGCCTTCGTCCGTGGAGAGCGCTTTTCTAAAGGAATCGTCTGAAGTGTTCAAAATAGGTTTCACGACGCAAAAGCAGCTAAAGGTCAAGATAGAGGTCGATATCGCGCCTCCACCAGGTTTCTCGACGGAACAGAAGCTGCTGGTCAAGCCGGTTTCGCGCTGGATTCGCGCCTATTCAATAGGTGATTTGTTTGCCGGCAAGGTCAGCGCTGCCCTTTTCCGTGCCTGGCGCACGCGGACCAAGGGGCGCGACTGGTACGATCTTGAATGGTATGTGAGGAATGGCTTTGCGTGTCATCTGGGGCATTTAGTGGAATGTTGCCGAGAAGTGGCACCAGAAACCGACCTGTCTTCCCGAGATGCTCTTGTCGCCGCTTTCAGGAAGCGCATTGCGACAATAGACTTCAAGGCAGCGAGCGAAGATGTCCGACCGTTTTTGAAGGATGCTTCCTGCCTCGACATCTGGAGTCAGGAATACTTCAATTCGCTTGTCGATATGATCAAGGTGGAATAGTTAATCCAAAGGATGTTTGACATGAAAATCAGAAACATTGCAGTTGGAGTCGTTGTTGGCGGCGTCATCTTTGCCGGCGGCGTGGCGGCGGTGGCGTGGCAGAAGGGCTGGTCTATCCGCGAAACGGTGGAGCTTGGTGCCGGCGTGATTGCGGCGAAGGCGTCGCGGCACACGATCGCGGACAGAACGGCGGCGATTCTCGCGAAGAAGCCGCAGTTGAAAGGCGTGGCGAAAAACGCGGGCGGAAAGTTGCGGATACTCGTCTTCAAAAACGAGCGATCCGTCGAAGTCCACGCCCCTGGCTGGAAAGCTCCGCGCATCTATCCGATGACGGCCTTCAGCGGCACGCTTGGCCCGAAGCTGCGAGAGGGCGACGGGCAGATTCCGGAGGGCATCTACGGGATTGGATACCTGAATCCGAACTCGAGCTACTATCTTTCGCTCAAGGTGACATATCCGAACGCATCGGACAGGGCGCGCGCGAAAGCGGACGGTCGCACGAATCTCGGCGGCGACATCATGATCCACGGCAAGTCGGTTACAATCGGGTGCGTACCCGTCGGCGATGATGCGATTGAAGACATCTTCTATCTCGCGTCGACGGTGGGGATAAAGAACGTCTCGGTCGTCATCGCGCCCTACGACATGCGTAAGGGCCGCAAGCCGGAACTGGAACGCTCGCCGCTCAAGTGGTATCCGAATCTCTGTAATGAAATCCATACTGCGCTGAGTGAGAAGCTTTAGATGGTTTCATTTTTTTCGCGCACCCGTTGACAAACAAACAGGGAATATGGTAAACTGCGGTCATCTTTTCTTGGGGTTATGGTTCCGCAAGGAAAGGAGGTAAGAGGATGGCAACATCAAGCATATTTGCGAAGATTGAATTGAAAGACCCGGAGCGCGTTCGGGCCTTTGTGGATGCCTTGTGCTCTGATAAGCCGTGGCCGCAGCCTCGTCCAACGGTGCATGCCGTACACATGACATCAGATGAATGGAAGGATTTCTTTGCAAGAGGACCATACGGCAAGAAGGTGGTGCGATAGATGGCACTGCTTGTAAAAAGTATTGCAGATATGATTTGCGAGCAGGGCAATGAAGTCGTGAACGATGTCATTGCCGGATTCTCATGCCGATACAATCAGGAGATTGACAACTACTTGCGCAACAGGGCTGTTGATTTCACGCGCAAGAGCATGACCATGACGCATTTGGTCTTTGAGACTGAGACGGGCCTTTGCGTTGGGTATTTTGCATTGACGCACAAACCGTTGACTTTAGATGGATCAAAGTTCAATAACACTCAACGCAAAAGAATCGAGCGTTTTGCCAAACTGGACGCGGAAACGGGGTGTTACACGGTTTCGGCTTTTTTGATTGCCCAGATCGGCAAAAACTATCTTGCGCAGAACGGTGAGTTGATTTCTGGTGTCGCCTTGCTTGACCTTGCGAAAGACGAACTACTTGTCGCAAAGCAGAAAATCGGCGGGCAAATCGTTTTTGTCGAGCGCATGTATCGCGTGGAGATGTCGCCCATTGACTAGACCGATCGCGCCGCATTCCATCGTTGCTGAATAACCATGAATGGTCATTAAGTGTCTCTAGAAGGAGATAATGACCGATTATAACTTAAAGGTGGACATTAAGTCAGAAAATGATGACATAATGACCGTTTACAACCAATGAGTTGTGCGATGATTGGCATAGCAGAAAAGGCAAGCCCATGAGAAACTACATCTGGAAATACAAGACGCCAGAGGGATTCGACGATCTCGTGATGTGCGGGGACGGCGAAGCGCTGACTGGGCTTTGGTTTGAGGGTTCGCGCGATGACGTGCACGAGGCGCGAGGGTGCGAAAGTCGCGAGACACCGGTGTTCCGCGATGCGCGCCGCTGGCTTGACGAGTACTTCGCGGGACATGATCCCGGCTTCACGCCCAACTATCGTATTGAAGGATTGACGCCGTTTCGTCAGTCGGTCATCGATGAGATGCTGCGAATCCCGTACGGAGCCACGGTCTCATACGGCGATATTGCGAAGGCGATTGCGAGAAAGCGCGGCGGCAGGGTTTCGGCACAGGCCGTCGGTGGCGCGGTCGGATGGAATCCGATCTGCATCATCATTCCATGCCACCGTGTCATCGGCGCGGACGGCAGCCTAACCGGCTACGGCGGCGGGTTGGGAAATAAGGTGTCGCTCCTTGCGCATGAGGGGATATGGCTGAGGTGAAGTTTTCCTTGCCGATGCGTTTGATTTCATTATAATGAATATTTCTTGAAGATTGCCCTTGCACGGCGGCAAAGAAAGGCGTATAATTCATTTCAATGAATAAATCAGAGATAGGAACGGCGATTGCGGAGAGGCGCGACACGCTCGACATCACGCAGGCGAGGCTTGCAAAGTTGAGCGGCGTGTCGGTGCATACGCTTTCCAATCTTGAGACGGGCGAAGGCAACGTCACGCTCGATACGCTTCTCAAGGTTGCCGACACCGTGGGCTTCAAGGTGAGGGTCGGCGTATGAATCATCTGTTTGAAAAAGTGCTTGCTGATAGGCGTGCAGGCGAGGCGCGCGAGGCGGGAATCTATCCGTATTTCCATCGCCTCGAGTCGCGCCAGGACGCTGTTGTCGTCATGGAAGGCAAGCGCCGCATCATGCTCGGCTCCAACAACTACCTCGGACTGACATCGTGTCCGGAGGTCATGGAGGCTGCCATCAAGGCGATTGAGAAGTACGGAACGGGTTGCTCCGGCTCGCGCTTCCTCAACGGCAACCTCGATCTGCATCTTGAACTCGAGCGAGAACTTGCCGGCTTCATCGGCAAGGAGGACGCGATCATATTTGGAACGGGTTTCCAGACGAACCTCGGCGCGATCAGCGCGCTCGTGGGACGCCACGATTACCTGATCTGCGATACGGAAGACCATGTGAGCGTCTATTGTGCCGCGCAGATGAGCTTCGGCAAGATGCTGCGCTATCGCCACAATGACATGGAATCCCTTGAACGGCGTCTCGCCTCCGTACCGGACGGCGCAGGGCGCCTTGTCGTCGTCGATGGCGTGTTCTCGGTCGGCGGCGACCTCGCCGATTTGCCGTCGATCTGTCGGCTCGCGAAAAAATACGGCGCTGCCGTGATGGTCGATGATGCGCACGGACTCGGCGTCATCGGGAAGGGCGGACGCGGTACGGCGTCTCACTTCGGACTCGACGCGGATGTGGATCTTGGCATGGGCACGTTCTCGAAATCGCTTGCCTCACTTGGCGGTTTTGTGGCGGGTCGGCGTGATGTCATCGACTACCTGCGCCATTCCTCTTTCCCGTTCGTATTCTCCGCCGCCGTCACGCCGGCAAGCGCGGCGACGGCGCTCGCGGCGCTACGTCATCTCAAGGCACATCCAGAACTGCCGGAGCGGCTGCGCGGCGTTTCCGATTTCGCGAGAAAGGCGTTTGCGGAGCGCGGAATCCCGTTGGTTGATTCCGCCAAGGACGGCATCACGCCGATTCTGCCGATTCCGACAGGCGGGACGATGGAGACATGCATCGCCGCGAAGAAGATGTTCGACGGCGGCGTTTTCGTCAATCCGTTCATTCCGCCAGGCGTGCCGGAGGGACATTCGCTCATCCGCACGAGTTTTATGGCGACTCACACGAATGCGCTTGTCGAAGAAGCTGCCGACGTAATAGCAGAGGCGCTCAAATGCTGAAGTTTCTCTACTACTATCTCCGCTCAATGCGGCTCTACTACGGCTTCGTCACCGCGACAACCGTGCTGGCGGGTCTCTATTACTGGCATTGGTTCGGATTTCGCGCGGATTCGGCATGGCGGCCCACTGGGTGGACACTTCGCGATATGGCGCTGATTGCGATGGGCTTCTTCGCGTGGGGATTCAACCAGATCTTCAGCGACTGGTGCGACAGGAAGGAGGACGCGATCAATGCGCCGCACCGTCCGATGGTGACAGGCGAACTGAAGCCGCTTCCGGCGTTTGCGGTTTCCGCCGCAGGACTTGCCGCTATCGCGGCCGCCGGGTATCTGATGTCGCCTTGGACGCTTGCATTCCTCGCGCTTGGCGGAGCTCTGAATATCGCATACTCGCTCCTGAAACGTGTGCCAGTATTGAACTGCCTCGTCTACGCCTGTGCAATTTCGTGCTGTGCGCTGTTCGCGATCGCCGGCATGGCGAAACGCTGCCCGACGCTGGACGAGTTCGGATTTGTCGCGGCTTGGATCATGCCCGTCCATTTTCTAATGTGCCACAACAGTTATTACAAGGATGTGAAAGGTGACCGCGCGGCGGGTGTACGGACGCTCCAGACGCTCTGTCCGTCAGTGGCGTTGGTGCTTTCTGATTCCATGGTTTTTCTAGCTGTTGTACTGTCGGGGTTTACTGCCATTCTGAACATGCGTTTTCTTGTGTTTGCCGTGCTTGTTGCCGTGTTGGCGGTAGCATTCCATCTTGCCGTTTCGCGTTCACGCTTTCATCGCGCGACGTGTTTGAACTGCCAGCTCTGCGTTCTCTTGCTACATTTCCATTTTTTTAAAGCGTCATGGCCGTATGCCGCCGTCTCACTTATTGCCATCCAGCTTCTCTTTCTCTGGTACAACGATGAAAAGGAATGAGAACATAACGGGCTTTCGGAAGTTTCTCTTCTACGTGCGCATGTCGCTCGCGTGCGCGTGGCGGTACTGGCGGTATCCAGCCGCACTCATGAAGGCGTCGCAGCTGACGCGCATTTTCTTCAAGCACAAGCTCAAGCGACTTGCCAGCGGCGAATACAAGCTCGACTTTTATCTGCCGCGTTATCCGTCGCAGGCGTTCTTCACTGCGCTAGAGGATAAAGTCATCTGCCGTCCGCCGCGCCCCGTCAGCGTCGTTCTCTCGATTTCAAAGGCATGTGCGTACAAGTGCCCGCATTGTTACCAGCGCAAGGACGATCCACACGAACTGCCACTTCCCGTGCTCATTGAGAACGTCCGCAAGATGCGCGACTTTGGCATCGTCGCGTGGGCTGTCGAAGGCGGAGAGCCGCTTCTCCGCTTCGAGCGTCTGGAGGCGGTTCTCGCGGAAATCGCGGGGCTGGAGGTGTGGGTAAATTCAACTGGACACGGCGCGACGCCGGAGAAGATCCGCCGCCTCGCGGAATTGAAGGTGACGGGCGTCATGTCGTCCATTCACTCCGTTGACGAGAAAACGCACGATGCGTTCGCGGGCATTGCGGGGTCGTGGTGTCGCGCGCTCGATTTCCTGCATGACTGCCGCGAGGAGGGAATGCTCGTCGGATTCAATACGGTACTTTCCGACCGCGAAGTTGTTGACGGAGGAATCGACCGCATCATGGACCTTGCCGCGGAAAATAACTGCGACTACATCCAGCTCATCCATCCGAAGGCGTGCGGCGCGTGGATGGGCAAGGCGTTCGACAAGTCGCTGCATGCCCAGGCCGTCCACGTCGCATGCGCCGCTCAACGGCACTACAATTCCGCCAAGTCGCGCATTCCGACGATTCTCACGGCGCAGGTCTACGAGGAGTCTGCGGAGATGC
Organism: uncultured Lentisphaerota bacterium; assembly: GCA_946413265.1. GTDB lineage: Bacteria > Verrucomicrobiota > Kiritimatiellia > RFP12 > UBA1067 > RUG572. The sequence goes on along the minus strand of CAMKJU010000025.1, from coordinate 32,648 downwards.
TCGGTTGCTGCTGTGGCGGAATCGACCGCTTCTATGTGGGCGCGAACGGAGACGTCCAGCCCTGCGAGTTCGTCAACATCTCGTTCGGGAATCTCGCCGAAGTGCCGTTCGAAACGGCGTATGCGCGGATGCGCAAGGCGTTTGCTGTGCCGTGCGAGGAGTGGACGTGCGAGCGCCGCGCCGCCGAAATCGCCTCTAAGGCGAGCGATAAACTTCCTCTTCCTTGGACAGAGACGGAGAAGCTCGTCGCTGGATGGAAGGGCGGCACGCCGACGAAGGTTTACGACAAAATGGGAATCTACAGATGAAACGATTCCTCGTTTTGGTCAATCCGCTTTCGCACGGTGGACGCTCCGGCCGCATTTTGCCGCGCCTTCGCACGCTTCTGCCCGAAGGCGATTTTGTTGTGTTGGAGAATATCGACGTGGCGTCGCGTCTTGCGCGTGAGGCGTCGGGTTATGAGGCGGTGGTCGCATGTGGAGGCGACGGAACGGTCAGCGCCGTGGCGCGAGGCGTTTTGGCGAATAGCAATACTTCTCTCAAATTCGGTGTTCTCTACACGGGGACGAGTCCCGATTTCTGCCTCGTGCATGGCATCCCGACGGATGCGGAACAGGCAATCGCCGTCTTGCGCGGTGGCGCGGTGCGTGAGATTCCTGTTCTTGCGGCAAACGGCGCGCCTTTCTTGTGCTCGATGAATCTGGGGATTGGCGCGGCGGTTGCGGAATCCGCCAACAGGTTGCGTCCGAAGTTTGGTGACTTCCTTGGAACGTTTTGGTCAGTTCTGCGGGAAGTAATGCGCGGCAGGCGCTATGACATCAAAGTGAACGGCGAAGAAATCTGCAACGTAGCCCATGCGCTCATCACGCGGATGTCGCGGATCGCCGGTGGGCTCAAGATTGCGTTGCCCCCGCTTGACGACAATGAGTACGCGCTATGGTTTGTGAAGGATGTGTCGCGTTTCGGGTGTCTGCGGATTGTCTGGAATCTGTATCGCGGCAAGCCCTGCGGAGAAATTCGTGTCCTTCGCGACAAGACGATCATTTCGTCCGCCTCTCCGCTTGCAGTCGAGTACGACGGCGACCCTCACGGCACGCTGCCGGTGTCGGTCGATTTGTTCCCAACCCGTCTGCGCCTTGTGGTGCCCCAGAATGTAGGAGAATGCAGGTGCAAGAACAGAAGCTGATAGAAGTCTTTTCCCGCATTCACGGCACACGGCCTTTCGGGGCGGATGCGGAGGTAGTTCCATTTGAAGGGACGAATTTGCTCGTCTCGACGGATTCCTTTTCTGAACGCGAGGATTTCCTCTCCGGCCTTGAGCCGGAAGCCATGGGAAGGGTGATGGCGTATGGCGCAATTGCGGATATTCTCGCCTGCGGGGTGAAGCCGGATTTCCTCATTCAGGCGTGGAACATAGACGACTCACACGACGAAAGGTTTTATGAGCGCGTCGCGCAGGGCGTCCAGCATGTGGTGTCGCACTACGGCGCGAAGGTCGTTGGCGGCGATATCGGCTCGGCGAAGGAATGGTGCTGGACGGCAACGGCATTTGCGCCCTGCAAAACGCCCGTTCGCCGTGTCGCGTCGCAGCGCGTAGATTTTGATTTGTATGCGACGGGTCCGTTTGGTGCGGCAAATGTCGCGGCGTTTCTTGGCCGTAAGATCCCCGAACCGAAGCTTCGTTCGCCCGTGCCGAGTTCGGCGATTTTCGCGACGGATACGAGCGGCGGCCTTTTCGATGCGCTGGAGAACTTCCGCCGCGTCAATCCCGGCGTATGGCTTGAACTGGATGCAGAGCGCGCCGTTTCGCCGGAAGTCGCGCGGAGTCTTCCACCTGGCGTGGAGAAGGGCTGGTCGCTCGTCGGCGGCGTCGGCGAATACGAACTTGTGTTCGCCGTCCCCGTCGGGACGTCAGTCGCCGATGCCGTCAAGATCGGACGTGGTGGATTCGCCGCGCAGGGTGCATGCGATTTCCGCATCATGTACGGCGGAAAGATTGGCCACATGTCCACACCGCCGCCGGACTATCGCGCAATCCCGCGCGAAAATTGGCTTGCGGAAACGGCATCATACTGGACTTCGCTTTGGCGATAGATTATGGAAACGATTCTTGTTACAGGTGCTGGCGGCTATATCGGCTCGAATGCGGCGGAATACTTCGTGAACGCGGGGTACCGCGTCATAGGCACGGTGCGCAACCGTATCGCGGAACGCTTGACGCGGCTTGGAATTAAGACGATAACGATTGACCTCGCGGGAGCGGCGGATTTATCGCGGTTGTTCGAGGAAAAGATCGACTACGTCGTCCATATCGCGGCACGGGCGAGCGACGTTGGCCGAGACGAATGGTTTCGTGCGGCCAACTACGATGCCGTGAAGGGTCTCGCGTCCGTTGCGATGGAACACGGCGTGAAGCGGTTTGTTTATCTTTCCACTGCGGATGTTTACGGACTTCACGATTTCAACGGTGAGAGCGAGGAAGAGCTTGCCTTTGACGAAACCGTGAAGAATCCGTATCCGAAGTACAAGATTCTCTCCGAGAAGTGGCTCGCGGCAAATCTGCCGCGCGAGCGCTTTAGCTGCGTGAGGCCGTGCGTCGTCTACGGACGCGGCGATACGTCCATCACGCCGCGAACGGTCGCGTATCTGAAGAACTCGCCGCTCGTATTCCATTTTGGAAAGTGGCGCGGACGGAACCGCTGGCCGCTCGCACATGTGGAGAACGTCTGCCGGACGCTCCACGCCGCGATGATCCTGCCGGAAGCGGGCGGAGGAGGCGTGACCGTGCTGGATTCGCGGCGCGTCACCGTGAGCGAATACTATCACGAACTCGCGGCTGAGTTCCTGCCGGGGAAACGCCTGCGCGAGATGACGCTGCCGATGGCGCTGATACGTCCAATCGCCGCGCTTTCGACGGCACTCTCCAGAAGCAAGCCGTTGTTCGATCCGACGCTGTACGCACTCGATACGATTTCGCACAACCTTGATTTCAGCAACCGGCGCATGCTCGCATGGTTTGCGAAAGCGGGACTGGAGGAGTTTCACCATGATACATATCGATAAATCCAGATGTACGGCCTGTGGCGCCTGCGTGCGAGACTGTGTCGTCCACGTGCTGACGAAGGGTGAGGACGGATTCCCCGTGTTCCGCAAGGAGAACGAGCCTTTCTGTCTGAATTGCCAGCATTGCCTCGCGGTGTGCGCGCGGGGTGCCGTCACGTGCAACGACGTCGGTTTCGCCGACACGCTGGACGTCGAGCCGCTTCCAGACGGGCGTGCCGAAGCGGCGCTTGTTCGTCAGCGTCGGAGCATTCGCCACTGGCGGGATGCGCCGATTCCGGATGACGTCTGGACGCGGCTGATCGATGCCCTTGCCTGGATGCCGACAGGATGCAATGACCATCGGCTCCATTTCACGCTCGTACGCGACCGAGAGAAGATGGATTGGTACCGTCGAGAGGTGCTGAAGACATTGCAGGCGATCATCCGCACGCGCCTGCCGAAGTTTTTCTTCCCGAAATTCCGCCGTTACATGGACGAGGTCATGCGGGGCGACGACGTCGTGTTTCGCAACGCGCCGTGCATGGTCGTGGCATCGACGCCCAAAAACGCGCCGTGCCGCGAAGCGGATCCATGGATCGCCCTCAGCTACTTCGACCTATTGGCGCAGGCGAACGGCCTCGGCACGTGCTGGAGCGGCTTCGCCGTTCGTGCCTTCAAGTGGATGCGCAGGATCCGTCGTGCGCTCAACCTGCCGCGCGGATACGAAGTCGGAGCGGTTCTCCTCTTCGGCATTCCCGACGTCGCCTACGCGCGCGTTCCGCATCCGCGTCCCATGTCGGTGGACGTTCAATAATAGGTAGTGGGCATTTTCCACGCTTGATACGCCGCTTCACGTCGTCCCCGCAAGTGTGCTGATTTTCCCTGTTCCGGTCCATCGGAGTTTTGATATACTATCTGCGCTTCTCCGAAGTGGAGGCGGCCTAAGAAGCCGTGCAGGAGAGCCATCGGAAATGATGCTGATTTTACACGCGGGCAATTTGCGCTGGAGCTCCGGTGATGAAGGCGTGAATCCGCGATGGCCGTAGGGCAGCCGAGGCAGGGGCGATTCAACCAGCGGGGAGGATCCGCGAGGGGTTACTGCTGATCACAATAGGATCATGCCTGGAGGTTGCACCATGCAAAATCAGCAGTTCATATCAGAAGAAGAACGCGCCGCGTACGCGAAGATCGAAGCGCCGATGCTGGGGTATCGGCGGTTGGATATGATGGACAACGACCGGGGCTCCGCCCCGAACCCCGTGATGCCGAACGGGGGTGCGGCAGTTTCACCGCCGAATCCTGCAATGCCGAGCGGGGGTGCGGGGGCGGCAGCCCCCGGTCGTTGTTCACGAAAGGCCCGCCCATGAAGCTGCAATTCGATAAGAGCGGGCGGCGCTTCTTCTTCCTCACCTTCTGCGTGAGGGGGCGGCGGGCGATTCTTTCGCGGATCGTTAAAAAAGCTGGCAAGGATGGCAGACCTTGCACTGGGGTAGAACTGTTGCCAGCCGGCGAGGCAATGGTGGCGCTGTGGCGCGGCATTCACGCACGGTGGCCATTTCTCACCGCGAGCAACTACATCATCATGCCCGATCACCTGCACTTGCTTTTGATCGTCGATTACCACCAGGCGCGGGGTTTTGATATCCTTGATTGGTTCCAGCATTTTCGGCGCGAGGGGGAGGATACCGTGGCTCGGTTTCTCGGCGTCGCCCCGGCGTTCGTATGGGAGGATCATTTCTGGCTCTTGCTCGTCAATGCCGGGAGGATGCTCGCCGCCGTACGCACGTACATCAAGATGAATCCAGCGCGCAAGGTGTGGAAGGATGGCCATCCCGATCGCTTCGTACGCCACAGCGGCGTGCGGTACGCGATTCTTGATCCGGCTCTATTCTGGACGGCGATCGGCGATCTGACGATTCTCGCCTCGCCGTTCATGTTTCCCGTTCGCTTGACGCGCCGGATGAGCGTGGCACAGCATTTGCCGGAAATCGAAAAGATGGTGGAGCAGGCGCGTCGCGGCATGGTGCCCGTTTGCGGGTTCCTTTCGCCGGGCGAGAAGGAACTGGAGCGGCGCTTACGCGCGGAGCCGTATGCGCGATGGATCAAAACGGTGGCGCATGGCCTGCCGCCACGATTTGATCCGACCGTGGCAGATTCGCGCTATTTGGCGGAAGGACGCCAGCTCTTCCTCAGTTCGTTTCCTGTCGATGTGCCGGTTTTTCCGGTTAATTACGATAACTGCCACCTCATGAACGCCCGCAACGAGGCGTTGTGCCAACGGGCGAAGGGGGAATATGAGCAACCGAGCCCAAGCGCTTTCCTGCCTGGGGGTACGGGGGCGCAGCCCCCGGTTGTTGTCCGAGAAAGGGAAACGGCATGAACCTCACCGATGAACAGCAGAAAGTGGTGGCGATTTCCGCCGGGCGGCACCTCGTGCTGGCGCCGCCTGGATCCGGAAAGACCGAGATGCTCTCGCAACGCATCGTGCGCGCGGTTGAATTCGGCATCGACCCCGCGCGCATGCTCTGCGCGACGTTCACCAACCGCGCCGCATTTGAAATGCGCGCGCGCGTGGAGGCGCACTGCCAAGAAGTGGCAATTCCGGAAGTGGGGAACCTCCATCATTTCTGCTTCCGTTTCCTTTGCTCGGTGAAGCGCCTCTCGCCAACGCGGCACATACTGGATGAATGCGAACAGCTCTCATTCGTGAAAGAGGTCGTCGACGTGCTGCGGACAGAATTGAAGACGGGCGCGCCAGCAGGCAAGGGCGTGCATGGCGTCACCGTCTTGCGTTCAATCAGGGGCGTCGTGACGGATGCGGCAGGGGAAATCCACGCGATGCGCGTTGATCACTTGCACGAGCTGGTAGAGGAATATTTTGCAACATACGCGGAGAAGGATCGGTCGCCGTATGCCGCCCTCCTTACCGCCGTGCAGATTGCGCACCAGCGGCGGATCGGCATCCCCCGGCATTACCTTCGGGCGATGCCGCCCGAACTGTTTGAACTTGATCGAAATGGCGTGGTTCGTGCGTTGTCCGGTGCCTACGTCAGCCTCAAGCGCAAGTTTTATAGCGTGGATTTCGACGACCTCATCAACGAAGCCTACCTCTACCTGGAACATTCGCCGCTCGCAGACGAGCGGCGCTACAGCTGGGTGCTGATCGACGAGGTGCAGGATCTGAATCCTCTACAGTGGCAGATCGTGCGGGGGTTGACGGCGTCACAGGCAGTGAGCGTGTATTTCGGCGATGCCGAGCAGGCGATCTTCTCGTTCCTTGGCGCCTCGGAGGAAAACTTCGCCGAGAACGTGCGCACGTGCGAACGCCATTTCTTCAAGACGAATTTCCGCGCGACGCCTATGCTGCTGGAAATCCTGATGCGCTATTCCCTTGACGCCTTGCGATCTGAATGGGCGTTTCTTCCGCAGCCGTCCGATGCACGCCGCGCGAACGGCGAGGTGTTCGCCACGGGGGCGACAACCGAGGAGGGCGTGTTGCAGTGCGTGCGGAGGCTGTTGGATTCGGGAACGGCATCGAACGTGGCGATTCTCGTCCGCCGCAATCTTGATGCCGATCTGCTTGAGATGCGCGTGCGCGAACTGGGATGTCGCTATACGAAGGTTTCAGGCGTCGATCTCTTTGCTCTGGCGGCGATGCGCGATTTTATCGCGTATGTTTCCGTGCTGGTGGGGAAGGCGTCGCGCACGGACTGGGCGCGGTTGATGCGTCGATTTGCGTCTGGCGTCTTTTCCGCCAAGGCGGCGCGATATCTGGTGCGCGAGATGTTTGCAGCCGGGTTTGATCCGATGGGGCTGTGGGAGAAAGGAAATCGCATCCCCTCATTCCCCTATCCGGGGAACCGTCGGCGGATGTGGGCATGGCGCCACCGCAAGGCATTGCAATCCCTTCGTGAAACATTGCGGGATACGGTACAGGACGGGACGGCGGCTCTTACGCACGCGAAATCAATCCGCGCTCTCTTCAAGTTGTTTTCCGATGTGGCATTTGGAAAGCCCAGACGATACTCCATGCGTGAACTGTGGCCGGAGCTGGGTGGCGTACGCGACGATGCGGATCCAGAATCGTTTGAGGAGGCGGAAGGGCATTCGCGGGAACGGATCGAAAAGTTTTTGCGATATGTGGATTCCGTCTGCCAAGGCGGGAAACGGGTGTTGGGAGATTTTCTTTCCGCTGAATGGGATCGGCTAAGGAGGTTGAAAGAGGCCGATTTGCTTGTCGGCGACGAGAAAATCGTGCTCTCGACAATTCACAAGGCGAAGGGACGCCAATTCGACGCGATCGTGATTCCCGATGTCACGGATGTTCTGAAAGGCGTGGGGGATTCGCAGGGAGAGTCCGATCGGTTGCTGTACGTGGCCATGAGCCGTGCGAAACGGCATTTAATGCTGTTTGGGTGCCCCGATACGCCCGTCTTCCGCCGTCTGAAGCCTTGCTTCGCCCCAGGATACACCGGCTACTATCTGCAAAAGGCCGACGGAAAGGATTTATCTGGGGATTGGCTCTACGTATGGGAACAACTGGCCGCCCTCAACTCCAAATCGGTGTATCAAGAGGAGTTGGTGACGGCAGCACTTGGCTCGGCAAATGGTCCGCTTGTGCGAATGGCCTTGAAAGTGATGCGGTATCATCCGGATCGGGAGGCGTTGCGGCAACGTTATCTGGAAATGGCACGGGGACCGTCCATCCCATGCGACTGCCTTGAAACACTTGTGAATTGTCTTTCCGCATGCTTTGAATGCGCCCGGGAGGTCATGCAGGCGCTTCGGGCGTTGGCAAGACGCGCGATGCGGAACGAGGTGTGGGGTGCAGCTTTGCGCTATTGCCAGTCAGCGGCGAAGGAACCGTCTCTCAAGGCCGAGGCGATGGCGTGTCTTGCCGACGGGCTCTATTGCCGCTCACCCGAGTTGCGAATCAGGACGGCCCAGGCACTCTTTGATTTGGGGGATGTCCGGTGGGTTGAGGCAGTCAAGGGAACCGCAGCCGATTTTGAGCGTCTGGGAAAGATTGATGCGCCAGCCCATGAGGAAACGATACGCGCCCTGATTGCCGCTACGGATTCATGCGGGGCGAGTAACTATGCCAAGAAGTTGCGCAACGTGATCTTTTTGCGTGCACAACGATAAGCAAGGAATGTGGCAAAGGCGCGATGTTTTGATATACTATGTACCATGAAAAAGACAAGGCCCATACTCTACGGCGTTCTCATTTCGTGCATGGTATCCGTCGTGGCGGTCGCCGTTGAACCATGCAGGGTCAAGGTGGTGGACGACGAGAACGGCTGGTCCGTGCCGCTCGTGTTCCTCACCACCACCCACGGGCAGGTGTACGTCACGGACAACGCCGGCGTGGCGGCGATCGACTCGCCCGAGCTCATGGGCCGCGAGACGTGGTTCTCGGTGAAGAGCCACGGGTACGGGAGGAAGAAGGACGGATTCGGCAACGCCGGATTTCGCTTTGTGCCGCGTCCCGGCGGCGAACACGAGGTGAAGGTGACGCGCTGGCAGATCGCGAAACGCCTTGGCCGTGTGGGCGGTGCCGGTCTCTTCGCCGAAAGCCAGAAGTGCGGGCTGTACCTTGACGCCCGCGAGAGCGGCGAGTTCGGACGCGACAGCGTGCAGACCGCGCTATACCGCGGGCGCGTGTTCTGGCTGTGGGGCGACACGAACATGCAGAACTACCCGCTCGGCATCTTCAACGTCACCGCCGCCACCACGCCCGCGCCGGCGTTCGCGCGTCCGGTGCCGCCCGTTGATCCGCAGTACTGCGGATTCACGAACGAAAAGGGACGGTTGCGCGGAGTGATCAAGCGGCAGGGTGGCGGTCCGATCTGGATATTCGGCCTCGTAACGCTCAAGGACGCGAAGGGTTGCGAGCATCTGTGCGGCGCATGGAGCCAGATCAAGGAGTTCTGCACGCCCGAGAAGAACGGACTCTGCGAATGGGACGATGCAAGCGAGAGCTTCACGATCGTCAAGACCGTCTGGACGCGTTCGCAGGAGCGTCCCAAGGCCCCGCGCATACCCGATGGCACGGTGTGTCGGCACCGTGACGCCAACGGGAAGAAATGGCTGCTCTTCGGCAATCCTTTTCCGTTTCTGCGAATTCCGGATTCGTACGAGGCGTACCTCGACGAGTCGAAATGGGAGAAGGTAGAGAAACCGAAAACGATCCGCGCGCGCGACGGGTCAGAGGTGACGCCGGCCGCCGGGCACATGGCATGGAGCGGATACAGGAAGAAATACGTCGCGATCGTGCAGCAGAAGTTCGGGAAGCCTTCCGCCTTCGGCGAGGTGTGGTATGTGGAGAGCGCGTCCCCGTACGGTCCATGGGAGAACGCCGTCAAGGTGGTCACGCACGACAACTACACGTTCTACAACCCCGTGATCCATACGGAGGTGTGCGATCCCAATTCGTCCGTGCTGCTCTTCGAAGGCACGTACACGGCCAGCTTCGCGGACCGTCCGCCCAAGACACCGCGCTGGGACTACACCCAGGTGCTGTACCGTCTCGACCTCGACGATCCCCGCCTAACCGCGCTCGCGCGCGCGGCGTCGGGACATGCCAGGCCAGACATCAAGTACGTTGACGGAACCGACACCTTCGCTGGCCCCGCGCGCGGGTACGCCCCCGGGGGCTGGAAGGTCTTTGAGCCAAAGGGTCTGCCCAGGTGGCGCGGCGCGAAGTCGTACAACTCCTCGCTCTGGGAACTGAGCAGGTTCTCGGGCGGACGCGTCCAGGGCAAGTACGCCGTGCCGACAAACCGCGTCGGCGGGGCGGACATCCCGCTCACGGACGCGATGAAGTCCGACGTCAGGCGCTATCTCAAGGAGACGCGGCAGAACGGCGGTTCGCTTATAGTGCGCATAGGCTACACGTGGAGCGACAGTCTCGGGTGCGAGCCGAGCGACTTCGACATCGTGCTTGGGCACGTCAGGGAGCTATCACGGATCATGGCGGACTACGACGACGTCGTCGTGGGCGTGGAGGCGGGTGTCGCCGGACCTTGGGGGGAAATGCACTCGTCCGACTACTGTCGGAAGGAGTACATGCACCGCATCCTCAAGACGTACTGCGACAACCTCTCGCCGGACATCTCGATCCTCGTGCGCACGGCCCACTGCATAGCCTCGTACGCGGGGACGAAGTCCGACGGACTGCTTGCGATGCTTCCTTTCCAGGACAGGGAACTTCGCCGCTTCGGCATGTTCAACGACGGCTACCTCGGCACGTGGTGGGACTACGGCACGTGGTCCGGCGAATGGAAACGCGAGAAGGGATGTCGTCTTCTCGGCGCGTGTGGTGACCATCCCTACGGCGGCGAGCTCGCGTACGTCGGCCGGTCCTGGCTCGACAAGAACCGCGAGAAGTGCGCAGACCTCTTCGACACCGCGAAGTGGAACATCGTCAAGGACTGGTACGAGACGCATCTCAACTACCTGCGCAACGTCGGCGACAGGAAACATCCGCTCTGCGCGTTCATCGCGGAGAAGAAGTTCGAGGTGGAGAGGTTCCGCTTCGACGGAATGCCCGACCTGCACGAATACGAAGGTGCCGACCTCCTCAAGTTCATGTTGGATCACATGGGGTGGCGCTTCGTGGTGCGCGATGCGCGGCTACCAGTGGAGCTCGTGCCCGGGAAGAACGTCCGGATCGCGCTCGCAGTGGAGAACACCGGGTTCGGAAAGCTACTTTTGCCGTCGCGCGCGGAGGTCGTCTTTGCATCGCAAAGCGCCACGAACACGGCAAGCGTTACGTTCATGCGCGGCGATTTCTCTTCGCTGGAGGGCGGGAAGCGGGAGAACATTGTGATGGAGTTCGCCGCGTCGAAGGAACTGAAGCCGGGCACCTACGATTTCCTTCTCCGCGTCTCCGCCCCGCTGAAGGACGAGAAGCCTGGCGAGATTCCCCGTCGTCCGGTCCGCCTGGCCAACGAAGGCATGTGGAACGAAGCTCTCAAGGCGAACAGGCTTGGACAGGTCAGGGTGGCAAATCACTCCGCCGAATAACCTGCAAAGGCAGGTTTTTTGCGTAAGGGTTGATTTCCACGCGTCGGAAATGGTATCATTTTCACCGCCCTAAAAAAGGAGTCACATGAAAAAGACAACAGCTCTCATATCGTGCGCGATGCTCGCGCTAGCCACCATGGCATACGCCAATCCCGTTCCCCATTCCCCGCTCCCCGTTCCCCGCATAATCTTCGACACCGACATGATCACCGACTTCGACGACGTTGGCGCGCTAGCGTGCCTGCACGCGCTCGCGGACGCCGGGGAGTGCGAGATTCTCGCCACGATCAGCTCGACGCGCGGCAACGCGTCCGTCGGCGCGATCGAGGTGATCAACCACTACTACGGACGCCCCGACCTCCCCGTCGGCTCCCCGAAGGGCATGGGCGTCATGGGTGACAGGGCCGGTGCGAAGGAGAAGGTCTGCCCCTCCGCCCCGCTCGGCGAGAAGAAAGGCAACGACGGCGGACACTACAAGTACCGCAAGCTGCTCGCGGACTACCCCGGCTGGTATCGCCACGCTGACGCGGATGACGCGCCGGACGCGAACGAGACCTACCGCCGCGTCCTTGCCGCGCAGCCGGATAAGAGCGTTGTCATCTGCTCCGTCGGCTTCACCACCAACATGCGCCGTCTCCTCGAAACGAAGCCGGACGCCATCTCGCCGCTCGACGGTAAGGCGCTCGTCGCGAAGAAGGTGAAGGTTTGGGTCGCGATGGCGTGTCAGTATCCGTTCGGGCAGGAGTACAACGCGAAGTGGGACCACGAGTCGTCGCGCATCGCGTTCGCGAACTGGCCCACGCCCATCGTGTTCTCCGACGCGAAGTACGGACGCGACTGCTTCGCCGGACGCGCCGTCGCCGAGATGGAAGGACAACGTAATCCCGTGAAGGATGTCTTTGCCGGCAATATTCCGTCGCGCGAGGAAATCCGCAAGGACTCCGCCAAGTGGCTGCGGCGCTGCTACGGGATGGGCGGGCGCTCCGCATGGGACGAGACGGCCGTGCTTGTCGCCGTTCGCGGCATCGATCCATACTTCAATTTCGAGCGAGGGACATTCCGCATGGTCGGCAACAAGGGCGACAACGAGTGGGCTCCCGATGCCGAGAACGGTCCTCACATCCGCATCACCGAGAAGGTCTCCAAGTTCGAGGTCGCCCGCGTCATCGACGAGCTGATGACCCGCAAGCCGAAGCACGGCTGCAAGTGATGCGCTGTCATACGCCGTCAAATTCCCGTGTCCGCCGCTTGCGCGGATTCGGGTGTTTTTGGTACAATTCCCGCCCAAGGAGAAAAACATGAAGAAGTATTGCGTCAAGATGGTTAAGGCGGGAATCTGTTTTCCCGCAGCAGTTCTGCTGTGGTCTGGCTGCGTTTCTGCGGAGTTTCCGGTTCCGGCTGAAAGACCAGTCAAGGCGGGCGTCTACGCTGGACGCGGCATCAGCGGCAACGGCGCCGTGGAGTGGTTCCGCATCGTGCAGTCGTCGCCGGAGCTCGAGATCAAGGTCCTCGACTCCGAGATGATTCGCAACGGCGGACTTGACGGACTCGACCTTCTCGTCATGCCCGGTGGAAGCTCCCCCGCGATTAAGCGCGACCTCGGCACGAACGGTACGGCGCGCATCAAGGACTTTATCCGCAACGGCGGCGGTTACGTGGGGACGTGCGCCGGTTGCTGTCTGATGATGGAGGAAGCCCCCGACCCCTCTCGCGGAATCGGCGTGATGCCGTTCTACAGATCCGGATCGAAGGGACGTTATCTCATTCCCATTGAGCTTAACGGGAAGGGCGCGAAGGCACTAGGGATCAACAAGGGAACGTACATTGTCCAGTATAGCCACGGTCCCATCCTCGAGCCCAGCACGCAGCTCGTGGAGAACGCCTCGTTCGAGGTATGGGGGACGTTCCGCACGGATGCCGGCAAGTACGGCAACAAGCCCGAAATGTACGGTCGCGCGGCGGTTGTTGGAGGAACGTACGGCAAGGGCCGCGTGTTCGTCATCTCATGCCATCCCGAATTCTTCGAGAACTCCCGTCTGATCGTCGAAGGCGCGTTCCGCTACGTGACGGGACGCAACATCACGCTGCCTGTCCGTCCGCGTCGCCGTCGTGCGCTGACTGTCGGCGCGTACGCCGTGTACCCCATCGGCGTGGAAACCGCGAAGACGCTGCTCGCGATTGACGGGGACGCCTCGATGGACCTCTTCCCCGTGAACGACGAGGACATCCGAAGGGGACTCCTCGACCACTGCGATGTGCTTCTGTTCCCGCATGCGGACAAGGGGAAGCTCGCCAAGGGCCCGCAGAAGATCGTGAACCGCTTCGTCTCGCGCGGCGGATTCGTCCTAGGTTGGGGCGGCGGCACGTCGCGCGTGCCGAAGGAAGGGAAGCGCTGCGCCTCGGCGGAAGAGGCTCTTTCTGCCTTGCGTGAATACGCGGCAGGTGAAGCTCCGCAAAACTGACAATGGACGCGCTTGATTTTTCGACTATCAAACCGGACCTGCTGGAGGCATTGCGGACGGTTGCCGGTCTCGTGAAGGAGGCCGGAGGCCGTGCCTTGATGGTGGGCGGCGCCGTGCGCGACCTGTTGTTGGGCGCGAAGAGCGTCAAGGACGTGGACATCGAGGTGTTTGGAATCGATCCCGAACAGCTGCAGAAGATTCTCGGAGAGAAGTTCGCGTTTGATCCGTGCGGCGTCTCGTTCGGCGTCCTGAAGCTCCACCATTTCGACATCGACGTCTCGCTGCCCCGGCGCGAGTCCAAGCGCGGTATCGGACACAAGGGATTCCTGATCGACTCCGATCCCAACCTCTCCGTCCCCGAAGCGGCCAGCCGGCGCGACTTCACCGTCAACGCCATGTACTACGACCCGCTCGCGGGCGTGTTCGAGGATCCCTACGGCGGCCGCGCGGACCTGGCGTCGCACACGCTGCGCCACGTCTCGCCGAAGTTTGTGGAAGACCCGCTGCGCGTCCTACGCGGCATGCAGTTCATCGCCCGCTTCGACCTCCATCCCGCGCCCGAGACGATCGAGCTGTGCCGCACAATCACGATGGAGGACCTCCCACCCGAGCGTCTCTTCGAGGAATGGGCCAAGCTGCTCACGAAGGGTAATCAAATCGCGCGCGGACTTGACTTCCTCCGTGCGACGGGCTGGGTACGCTACTTCCCCGAGCTCCAGTGCCTCATCGGTTGCGAGCAGGATCCAAAGTGGCATCCGGAAGGGGACGTGTGGAACCACACCTGTCTGTGCCTCGACGCGTTCGCGCGGCGTCGGACGGGCGATGCGGACGAGGACCTCATCGTGGGACTCGCCGTGCTCTGCCATGACTTCGGCAAGCCCGCCACGACGGCGCTCGACCCGCGTTCCGGACACATCCGCAGCCTCGGACACGACGAGGCGGGCGTCGCCCCCACGCTTACCTTTCTGCGTCGGCTCACGAACGAGGAGCGCATCCTGCGCGAGGTGCCTCCGCTCGTCCAGTGCCACATGCAGCCGTTCTCGCTCTGGCGCGCGCACGCGGGCGACGCCGCGATCCGGCGTCTCGCGATGAAGGTGGTGCGCATCGACCGCCTCCTGCGCGTGGCGCGTGCCGACGACGAGGGGCGTCCCCCCGAAAAGGCGGGCGGGACCTCCTGCGGCGAGGACCTCAAGTGGCTCGGCGCGGCGGCGGAGCGTCTGCGCATCGCCGCGAGCGCGCCGAAGCCCATTTTCATGGGGCGCGACTTGATTGCCCTCGGCTACAAGCCCTCTCCGCAGTTCGGCGTGTGGCTGGACGCCTGTTTCGAGGCGCAGCTCGACGGCGCCTTCTCCGACCACGACGGCGCGCTCGCCTGGTTCAAGGCGAAGTTCGAGTAGTTTTCCTAACAACCTCCGCAGGGGCGTTTTTTTGATATACTATTGCCCGTCAGGACAGGAGGTGCATCAATCAGATGGCGAATGAAAGACTGACGGAAGATATCGTACGGACACATTTCAGAGAAGATCCGCTCTTCAAGTCGATACGGCTTGAGGAACAGCGGTCGTACAGTCGCAGCGTGGCCCGTCTCCTGAAGTCCGCTTCCAAGACTGGCGGGAAGGGTCCGGGGTTGCCGGAGTTCATCGTCACCTTCCCGTCCGACTCGCGCTATCTCATCGTGGTCGAGTGCAAGGCGACGCCTGCCCAACATGAAAGTCCGAATCGCGACAGGCCGACGGACTACGCCGTGGATGGCGTGCTTACCTACGCGGGGGCGCTTGCCGCCGAATACGACGTGATCGCCGTGGCCGTGAGCGGGCAGACCCGCGAGGAGCTGCGCGTGTCGCAGTTCCTGTGGCGGAAGGGCGCGGAGAAGGCCGAGGAGATGTCCGGCCACGCGCTTCTCTCCGTCAACTCGTATCTCCACCTCTTCGACAACGAGCAGTTCGCGGATACATTGCGCACCGCCGACATCGTGCAGAAGGCGATCGAGCTGAACGAGGAGTACAACAACTACTCCATCAACGAGACGATGCGCAACACGATGGTGAGCGCGATCCTCCTCGCGCTAATCAACAAGCCGTTCCGCGCGTCGTTCGAGATGGAGCCGACGATCCAGTCGCTCTCCAGCGCCATGATGCACGCCATCGACACGACGCTCACGGCGGGGCGCGTCCGCAACAAGGCGGCCATCATCGGCGAGTTCGCGAAGATCACGAACGACCCGCTCTTCGTGCAGGACCGCATCAAGAGCAAGGCGACGAAACTTGAGCAGCCGACGCTCGACGTCCTCAAGGGCATGATTACCTACCTGCACCGCAACATCTATCCGCTTACGACGATGGAGCATGCGGGCTACGACGTGCTGGGGCGCTTCTACACGGAGTTCATCCGCTACGCGGGGAGCGAGCAGAAGCAGGGACTCGTGCTCACGCCGTTCCACGTGACCGACCTCTTCTGCGACCTCGCTGAACTGACGGCGCACGACGTGCTGTACGATCCGTGCTGCGGCACGGCGGGGTTCCTTGTCGCCGGCATGAAGCGGATGTTCCGCGAGTCCGGCGGGGACGAGGCGCTGAAGGACCGCATCCGCCAGGAACAACTCGTGGGCGTGGAGATGCGTCCGTCGATGTACACCTACGCCTGCTCCAACATGCTGCTCCGTGGCGACGGCAAGAGCAACATCTACTGCGGCGACTGCTTCCAGACGAAGGCCGAGATCATGGCGAACCACGCGCCTACGGCGGCGTTCCTCAATCCGCCCTACGACGTGGGAACGGCCGAGCAGCTTCGGTTTGTGGCGCACGCGCTCGACGTGGTGGCGCCGCAGAACGGGCGCGTGGTGGCGATTGTCCAGATGTCGTGCGCCATCAAGAACGAGAAAGACCTGATCGCCGTCAAGGAAGAGCTGCTGAAGCGGCATCACCTGAAAGCCGTCCTCTCCATGCCCGACGACCTCTTCTATCCCGTGGGCGTGGTCACGTGCATCCTCGTGTTCGAGGCGAACAGGCCCAACAAGGGACGCAAGACGTGGTTCGGCTACTTCAAGGACGACGGCTTCGAGAAGCGCAAACATCAGGGACGTCTCGACGCGCGCGGGCGCTTCAAGAACGAGATTCGCGACACGTGGCTTTCTGCCTACCGCAACCTCGATGAAATTCCTGGTCTTTCCATCCGCCACGAGGTCACGGCTCGCGACGAGTGGTGCGCCGAGGCGTATATGGAAACGAATTACTCGACGCTGTGCGAAGAGGATTTCATGGTTGAGTTGAGGAAGTTCCTCTCGGCGTCCATTGTCCATCGCGCCTTGCGACAGTCTAGCGTGCGTGACTTGCTTGATGGCGTCGGTTGTGGAAAGATGGACTCGCCACGTCTTGCTCCTGACAAATGGCAGCCATTCCGATATGGTGACTTGTTCGATGTGGTGAAGGGGAAGCGGCTGACGAAGGAGGACATGGTCGAGGGTCCGTATCCGTTCATCGGCGCGACGGACGCGAACAACGGCATCACGGCGTATGTGGCGAACGACGAGTTCCTGCACGAGGGAAACAAAATCACCGTCTCGTACAACGGTTCGATCGCGGAGGCGTTCTACCAGCCCGTGCCGTTCGTCGCCTCCGACGACGTGAACGTGCTCTACCCGAAGTTCCCGCTCAACCAGTACATTGCAATCTTCCTCTGCACGCTCATCCGCCAGGAGAAGTACCGCTACAACTACGGTCGCAAGTGGCATGCGGAAAAGATGCGTGAATCCGTCATCCGGCTGCCCGCCCGCAACGGCGCGCCGGATTGGGAATGGATGGAGTGCTTCGTCAAGGGGTTGTCCTACAGTGCCAATTTTTGAGAGTGGAGGTCGGTGAGAAGGATGGTTGGAATCTCAAAACTATACTGCGGCACGGTTGAGGCGTCGGACCGTCTGCGCTACCGCGCGGGCGCGCATCGGCGTCCCGTGGTGGTGTGGAACTGCACGCCAGCGTGCAACCTCGCCTGTTCGCATTGCTACGCCGCCACGTCGGGCGCGCAGAAGGTGCTCACGACCGAGCAGGCGCTCGCGGTGATCGACGACCTCGCGGCGTTCGGCGTGCCGGTGCTGCTCTTCTCCGGCGGCGAGCCGTTCGCGCGCCCGGACATCCGCACGCTCGCTGCCCACGCGAAGGAACGTGGGTTGCGCGTTACGTTCTCCACGAACGGCACGCTCATCGACGACGACTGGGCGGACTGGATCCGCGACCTCGGCGTCGCCTACGTGGGCATCTCCATCGACGGCACGGAGGAAATCCACGACGCGTTCCGCCGCCACCCCGGCGCGTACCAGCTGTCGCTCGCCGCCATCCGCCGTCTGCGCGACCGCGGCGTGAAGGTGGGCCTGCGCGTGACGATGACGCGCGACAACGTGCGCGCCATCCCTGCCATCTTCGACCTCATGCGCGCCGAGCGCGTACCGCGCATCTGCCTCTATCACCTCGTCTACACGGGACGCGGACAAGAGATCGCCGCCACCGACCTCGACCACGCCGAGGCGCGCGCCGCGCTGGAGACGATTGTCGCCGAGACGAAGGCCTGCTTCGACGCGGGTTTCCCCGTGGAGGTGCTTACGGTGGACAACCCCTGTGACGGCATCGCTCTCTATCTGAAGATGAAGGCGGAAAACCATCCCAACGCCGCCGCCGCGCTCGAGTTGCTCACGCTCAACGGCGGCAACTCGTCAGGCGAGGGAATCGGTTGCATCTCGTGGGACGGCACGGTCTACCCCGACCAGTTCTGGCGCAACCATCCTGTCGGCAACGTGCTGGAGAAACCGTTTTCGGAAATCTGGGGCAACCCGCCGCCCGGTTCGCTTCTCGATCTCCTCCACCGCAAGAAGGAGTTTGTGAAGGGGCGTTGCCGCACGTGTCGCTGGCTCGACCTCTGCGGCGGCAACTTCCGCGCGCGCGGCGAGGCCGTGACGGGCGACATCTGGGGTGAGGACCCCACCTGCTATTTGACAGACAACGATCGAAGGAGGGAATGAAATGGGAAATCTAATCGGTGTGGCAGTGTCCTGCCTAGTGCAGGCGGCGAAAATCGCGCTTGACGTGATCACTCACGGCGCCGGTATCGTTGGAAGCATTGCTTCCTGAGGAACCCGGACTGACGGTGCAGCTTGGGCAGAACGGGCGTATCGGGCAGCCCTGGCAGTCAGGGTTGCGCGGGAAGCAACGTGTCTGCCCGAACGATACCAGATGCGAGTTCCACGTCTTCCAGTAGCGGACGGGAAGAATCCTGCGCAGTTCCATTTCAGTTTCGAGCGGCGTTTTAGTGCGAATTAAGCCGAGCCGGTTCGTGATGCGGTGGACGTGTACGTCTACGCAGATGGCCGGTAGGTTGAAGCCAACGGCGACGGTGAGATTAGCCGTCTTGCGTCCCACGCCTGGCAGCTCGCAAAGTTCCTCAACCGTGTGTGGCAGCACTCCGCCAAAGCGCTCGCGCAGGACTTTCGGCAGCGCGTGCAGGTGACGGGCCTTGTCGTGGTAGAAACCGACGGGGAAAATGAGTTTCTCAAGTTCGGGCACGGGGATTGCCTCCAGTGCGTCGGGCGTGGCCGTGCCGCCCATGCGCGAGAAGAGGCGCTTCACGGCACCGGCCGTACACTGGTCCTTCGTGCGGGCTGAGAGGATTGTCCCCACGAGGACGCAGAAGGGGTCATGTGTCTGCGCCTCGATAAGCTCGATGATGGGCGCGGCGTGCGCCTTGAATTCCTTCTTTAGGAGGCTGTTCACCTTGGGGACATCTTCAAGCGTCATTTCGGCCACTCTTTCGTTCGTTTTTTCTCATGCGCCCCATTATACCACATTTGCTGAATCCCGCGCTTGAACGCGAGGGTCTTTTTTTATATAATATTCGTTTTTAGCGGAAATCCGCCCATTTCAGGGGCGGTAGAAAGACCGAGACAGACATGAAAACCATGACCGACGCCAACCTGGCAGTCGCACGCGTTGCATACTCATGCAGCGACGTGGCGTTTATCTATCCCATCACGCCATCGTCCCCGATGGGCGAGAAGGCCGACGAATACATGGCGACGAAACGTCCGAACATCTGGGGCGCGGTTCCTGAAGTGGTGGAGATGCAGAGCGAAGGCGGCGCGGCCGGTGCCGTACATGGTGCGGTTTCCGCTGGCGCGGTGGCGAGCACGTTCACTTCGTCGCAGGGCCTTCTGCTGATGATCCCGAACCTCTACCGCGTGGCGGGCGAGTTGCTCCCCGCCGTATTCCACGTGGCCGCCCGCGCGCTCGCCGTACATGGCACGTGCATCTTCGGCGACCACTCGGACGTGATGGCGTGCCGCCAGACGGGCATCGCGATGGTCGCCTCCTCGGGCGTGCAGGAGGCGCAGGACCTCGCGCTCATCTCCCACGCGGCGACGCTTGAGTCGCGCGTGCCGTTCATGCATTTCTTCGACGGGTTCCGCACCTCCCACGAAGTGCAGAAGATCGACCAGGTGGACACGGCTACGATCCGCGCGATGATCGACGACCGCTTCGTCTCCGAACAGCGCGCGCGCGGCCTCTCCCCCGAGCATCCGATCATCCGCGGCACCGTGCAGAACTCGGACGTGTATTTCCAGGGGCGCGAGGCGTCCAACCGCTTCTACGACGAACTGCCCGGCATCGTGCAGCGCACGATGGACCATTTCGCCGAACTCACCGGACGCGCCTACCACCTCTTCGACTATCACGGCGCGCCGGACGCCGAGCGCGTGATCGTGGTGATGGGGTCCGGCTCCGAGACCGTCCGCGAGACCGTGGACGCGCTCGTGCAGGCGGGCGAGAAGGTGGGCGTGGTGACGGTGCGGCTGTACCGTCCTTTCGACGCCTCCGCCCTCGTTGCCGCGCTGCCGGCGACCGTGCGCGCGATCACCGTCCTTGACCGCACGAAGGAGTGCGGCAGCGAGGGCGAGCCGCTCTACCTTGACGTGCTCGGCGCGGTGGATCGCGCGTGCCGCACGGGGACAGCGAAGTTCAAACGCCCGGCCATATTCGCCGCACGCTACGGACTCGGCGGCAAGGAGTTCGCCCCGGGCCACGTGAAGGCCGCGTTCGACAACATGGACGCGAAGGCGCCGCTCGACGGCTACGCGCTTGGCGTGGACGACGACGTGACCGGCCGTTCGCTCCCGCCCGCGAAGGGCTACCACATCGTCCACCCCGCCCGCCACGAGTGCGTGTTCTGGGGTCTCGGCTCCGACGGTACGGTGGGCGCGAACAAGAACTCGATCAAGATCATCGGTGCGCACACCGACTTCTACGCGCAAGGTTACTTCGTATATGACTCGAAGAAGGCGGGCGGCCTCACCGTGTCGCACCTCCGCTTCGGCCCCGCGCCGATCCTGAGTCCGTACCTCTGCGAGTCGCCGCTCTTCATCGCGTGCCACAACTTCTCGTTCCTCCAGAAGTACGACATGCTCTCAAACGCCCGCGAAGGGGCCACGTTCCTGCTCGCCTCGCCGTACGGTCCGCTGGAGACGTGGGCGCACCTGCCTGCCGAGACGGCGAAGGAGATTGTCGAGAAGAAGATCAACTTCTACGTGATCGACGCGGCGAAGATCGCCCGCGAGAACGGCATGGGCACGCGCATCAACACCGTCATGCAGGCCGCGTTCTTCCGCATTTCCGGCATCCTGCCGGCGGACGAGGCGGTGAGTTACCTCAAGGCCGCCGCCGAGGAGACGTATGCCTCGAAGGGCGACGCCGTGGTGCGCAAGAACATCGCCTGCATTGAGGCGGCGGCGACCGGCATCCACAAGGTGCCCGTGCCCGAGACCGTTTCCGGTCTTGCGCCGATCCCGCCCGTCGTCGATCCCGCCGCGCCGGAGTTCGTGCGCGAGGTGACGGCGAAGATGATTGCGCAGAAGGGCGACGAGCTGCCCGTCTCGAAGATTCCCGTGGACGGCGTGTGGCCCGTCGCGACCACGCAGTGGGAGAAGCGCGGCGTGGCGGCGGACGTGCCCGTGTGGAATCCCGCCGCGTGCGTGCAGTGCGGACGCTGCGCAGGGGCTTGTCCCCACGCGGCCCTGCGTCTCAAGGCGTTCCGCGAGGAGGCGCTCGAGGGCGCGCCGGCCGGTTTCCGCTCGGCGGACGCGAAGTCGCCCGCCTATCGCCGCCACGGCGGCAAGTTCACGGTGCAGTGCTCCACCGAGGACTGCACGGGATGTGGACTCTGCGTGGCGAACTGTCCGGCGGCTGCACGCGGCGCGCTCGAGATGCAGCCGCACGAGGAGAAGAACCGCGACCGCGACCTCGCGATGTGGAAGTTCTTCCTCACGATCCCGGAGGCGGACGCCACGAAGCTCGACATGTCGAACTACAACGACGTGCAGCTCAAGAAGCCGCTCTTCGAGTTCTGCGGCGCGTGCGCCGGATGCGGCGAGGCGCCGTACATCCGCCTCCTCACGCAGATCTGCGGCGAGCGCCTCGTGGTGGCGAACGCGACGGGCTGCTCGAGCGTCTACGCCGGCAACCTGCCCACCGCGCCGTACTGCACGCGCGCGGACGGACGCGGCGTCGCGTGGGGCAACTCGCTCTTCGAGGACAACGCCGAGTACGGACTCGGCATGCGCGTGACCTGCGACAACCTCGAGGCACGCGCGCTCGCCGAGGCGGCAAAGCTTATGCTCGACCGCGACGAACCCGCCGCCGTGCGCGAGGCCGCGGCCCGCGTGAGCGGCATCGACCAGGCGACTCCGCGCGGCGTGGAGGACATGCGCGCCGCCGTGGAGCAGCTCAAGAAGTCGCTCGCCGGGCGCACCGACGCGCGCGCTGTCTCCATGCTCGCCAACGCCGACTGGCTCATCCGCAAGAGCGTGTGGCTCATCGGCGGTGACGGCTGGGCGTACGACATCGGGTTCGGCGGACTCGACCACGCGCTCGCGAGCGGACGCAACATCAAGGCGCTCGTCCTCGACAGCGAAGTGTACTCCAACACCGGCGGACAGGCCTCGAAGGCGACGCCGATGGGCGCGGTGGCGAAGTTCGCCGCCGGGGGACGTCCCACGATGAAGAAGAACCTCGGCGGCATCATCCTCACGTACCGCGACGTATACGTGGCGCAGATTTCGCTCGGCGCGAACCCGCAGGCCGCCGCGAAGGCGCTTGCGGAGGCGGACGCCTACGACGGCCCCGCGCTCGTGATCGCCTACTCGCACTGCGTGGCGCACGGCATCGACATGGCGCAGGGCTTCGAGCGGCAGAAGACGGCCGTGGAGACTGGGCACTTCCCGCTCTTCCGCTATGACCCCTCGCGCAGCGCGAAGGGCTTCTCCGCGCTCGAGCTCGACTCCAAGCCACCGTCGAAGTCATTTGCCGCCACGGCATCCGAGGAAAACCGTTTCAAGCTTCTCCTCAAGCGCAACCCCGAACACGCCGTGGAGATGCTGTCGAAGGCCGAGAGATTCTACCGCAACTACTACGACCGCCTTGAGGACCTCACCACATGTAACTGGTGACGGACGCAAAAAAGTAGTTACGGCCTTCTTGACCTTCAACTTTCTGAATTCCCCGCTTGCGTTGGGCGGGGGAATGTGGCATGCTATTTCCGTATTGCCTCCCAAAGGCGAGATCATGCCCTCGCTGTAGGGGCATCCAACCCTAATCGTAGGCAGCTCGTCCCCTAATCGTAGGGAGGTCGCTCTCCCAACGTGGCTCAAAAATCCCCCCTGCGTAGCTCAAAAATCCCCTTGAACTGGTTCATAATTCCCCTCGCTGTGGCTCAAAAATCCCCCTGTCATAGAGGCCCGGCCAACAGCGGGAACCGCGCGGTGGGGCGAGGCGTCCCGCCGAGCCGTGGTGGGGCGAGGCGTCCCGCCGAGCCGCAATTCCCTCAAAAACCACGTTCCGCGCCGTAATCTTATGCCATTTACCCGCTACGTCACATATTCGAATAAGTGACGTGCCGCGCACGCATCCGCCGCTGGCGGAGTGGGCGTGTGCGCGCGGACGTGAGACGATAGACGAGAGACGAGCCAAGACGTGAGCCGATGAGACATTGGCTAAGCCGCATTGCCTCTTAGTCTCACGTCTTCAAGTCTCCGCTCGCGTCTATCGTCTCGTGTCTCTCGTCAATCTCTGCGCCCCGCGCGCAAAACTTCAATTCCCCAAAATCCCCGCTTGCGTTGGGCGGGGGAATGTGGCATACTATTTCCATCTTGCCTCGTAAGTGACGTGGCAACAGGGAACAAAGGTTTTACGGTAGTCTGATTTGAAGGCAACATGAAGAGATTCAATACAACAATTGACACAGATGTCCGCGACAACGCGGATTGTGACCGTTGCCGCAATTCGGAGGTGCGTCACACGGATGCAGACGGTTTGTGTACGAAAGTGAAGTCGGTAGTTGACAGTTTACCGGTGCGCTGTGTTGGAGGGTGGGCGAACGACAAGATTTACTACCTGCTCCAATATTTTCAGATTTTCGCAAAGGGAATGGCAAAGAAGTGGGGCAAGTTACGGTATGTCGAGATATGTTCTGGTCCAGGGCGTTGCTGTACGCGGAATTGCAAGGAACAGGATGGAACGGCGCTTTCCATTGTGAAGAACGAACACTTTGACCTGCTGTCGGATGCGCTGTTTATCGATTACAGCACCAATGTCATCGACATTCTTTCCAAGCGGATCGAAAGTGTCGGCAAGACTGCCCATGCCCATGCCATAGTCGGAGATTACAACGACCAGACATCAATCATTCGTGCACTTGAACAGTTTTCTCCAGAATCGCTGACGCTCTGCTTCATCGACCCAACGGATTGTTCCGTCCCGTTTGAAACTGTCCGCAGTATCTTCCAGGCAACACGTGGACGTTGTGACATGTTGATATCGTTCTTTGACGGACTGGACTTCCATCGGAACGCCGTAAACGCGACATTGAACAAATCATTCTCCCGACTTCAGGCGAAATATGCCCGTTTCCTAGGAACGCCTGATTTCTTTACGCGTAAAGAAATCGTCGAGGCCGCGCAGGCCAATAGGTATTCCGATCTCTCCATGCTGTTTAGACAGCATTACTCTGACAAATTGAATGCCCTAGGATTGCAATATCAATCGTGGAAGTCGGTAAAGAACTTCTACCATCTGCTGTATGCGTCTTCAAGTTCCCGTGGACTGGATTTCTGGAACAAGGCAACAAAGTACGATCCCGTAGGACAACAAGAGTTCGATTTTGGAGTGTGACAATGAATGTGATCTATGAACCGAAAGGACGGGCGCGGGAATATGCGCCGCTTGCGTGCAACCTCTACATGGGCTGCACGCACGGGTGCAAATACTGCTACGCCCCTGCCTGCATGCACAAGAAGCCGGAAGAATGGCATCAGGCGGCGCGGGCACGTGGCGAGAACGTCCTTGCGCTGTTTGAGAGGGATTGCGCGCGGTTGGCGAAGGAACGCGCCGACGATGAAATGCGTCGTGTATTGTTCTGCTTCTTAAGTGATCCATATCAGCCGCTGGAATCGGAGCTGCACCTGACGCGGCGCGGCATATCCGTCGCGGCCCGCCATGGCATCAAGGTAGACATCCTCACGAAGGGCGACGGTGCATTGATCGAACAAGATTTGCCGCTCATGCTTGAATCGCAGACGCATCTCGGCATCACGTTGAGCTTCATCAACGACGCTTCTCGCCGTGAGTGGGAGCCGATGGCGTCAACTGTCCAGTCGCGTCTGAACATTCTCCGCAAGGCGCACGAGATGGGCATTTACACATGGGTGAGCATGGAGCCGGTGATCATCCCGGACGAGGCGCTTGATGTCATACGCCAGGCGCACGATTACGTGGACTTTTGGAAGGTTGGCAAACTCAACCACAACAAAGAGGTCGAGCGCAACATCGACTGGCCGCAGTTCCGCGATAACGCCACCGCGCTTCTCGATTCGTTCGGTAGCAGATACTATATCAAGGAAGACCTGCGCAAGGCGGTGTGAAAGAACGGGGAGTATTGAAAATGACGGAACCAGCTCATACACAATCAGAATCTTTCATTGCCACTTTGGATATTCTTGGCATAACGCAAATGATGCTTGCAACTGATGATGCGAGATTGGGCGAACTTGCGCATGATATTTGTAAGGTGTTCGATACGGTTAAAGGCATGATGAGGGACACCGTTATAAACGTGTTTAGAGATTCAGAAGCCGAAAAGGAATCTGCCCTTGCGTTACTTGACATGATGCGTTTTGTCACGTTTTCAGACACCATTGTGTTGAAATGTCCGATTGACAAACCTGTATCTGATTTCGAACAACAGCGATTGGTGATGCAGTTTTTCTTCCGTGTCATATTCGCCGCAAATGTGATGTTGGGATGTGGCTATCCTATTCGTGGGTGCGTAGATTTTGGGAAGGTCTATTTGGAAGAAAAAAGTGAACTCTTTTTTGGAAGACCATATGTTAATTCGCTAAAGATTTCTGAGACACTTGATTTTTCAGGGGTCGTTATGACGAAAGAGGCCCTTACCAAATACAATCTGATAATTCCACCGAACAATCAAGTTGTTCGTGTACTCAACATGCCAGTCCCATTAAACACAGGAAGATTTGTGGACATGGATTGCCTTAATTGGTTAAGCAAGACGGATTACGAGCGTTACGCATCACAAGACATAAGACAAATTTTATATGCAAAATTCTCAGCAAAAGGTAAGCGAATGGGCGAGAGTGCTTTGAGGAAAATGGCCAATACTGAAAACACGATTCGGGCATTTTTAATTCAAGGTGAGCCGTTTAAGGGTTGTAAAAGGTGAATGGTTAAAGGGATTATCAACTGAGGTTGGAGATTGATTGATGACGACACTTTATAAATACAAATGTATGAGAGTAGCTTCTAAATGAAAGGTACAATCATGGTAAAAGCTTTGTCAATCATAAGTGCTTGTTTCGGGCTTGTTGCGTTCGCAGCGAAACCTGAGATACAGAATGTGGTGGCGACACAACGATATCCGTGGAACGGAAAGGTGGATATCACATACACTTTGACGGGCGACGTGACGGCGGGGTTCTCGAAGGAGGCGAAGATCGCGCTTTTTGTAATGGTATCAAATCGTGTAGATGGTACGACATACGTGGCAGTTGCATCCGCGCTCTCTGGTGACATAGGGACGATGGAAGGCGTGCATCATGTTATTTGGGATCTTAACGCACAAGGTATTGAACTAGTTTCGGACGGCATGATATTCACTGTTGGGTATGTGCCAATAATGCGCTATTGCATTGTTGATCTTTCTTGTGGTGCGAACACATCGTCCTATACCGTCTCATATCTCGCAGATGTCCCTTCAGGAGGATTTAATACGGACGAATACAAGACCACAAAACTCGTCTTGCGTCTGATTGAGCCTGGCACCTTCAACATGACGCAAGGTGGCACAAATGTACCCACCACCATCACAAAGCCGTTCTACTGCGGGGTGTTTGAGGTGACACAGAAGCAGTACGAACTTGTGACGGGATCGAATCCATCCTTCTACAGGGGTGATATGCGGCCTGTGGAGCAGGTTTCTTGGGAGATGATTCGAGGCGGTTCCTCAACCTACAACTGGCCCGCTTCCGCGAATGTCAAGCCTTCATCGTTCACAGGAAAGCTTCAGTCGCGTACTGGACTAAACTTTGATTTTCCGACCGAAGCGCAGTGGGAGTACGCTTGCCGTGCGGGGACGACGAGCAAATACAACAACGGAGGTAACACGGACCTCAAGCAGCTCGGACGGTATTACGGCAATCAATCCGATGGCAAGAGCGGGTATTCGCAGCATACAAAGGTCGGTTCATATCAGCCGAACGCCTGGGGACTGTACGATATGCACGGAAATGTGTGTGAGTGGTGTCTCGATCGGTCTGGAGCACTGCTAGGCGGCAAAGATCCTATGGGGCCTTCCTCGGGGTCGTACTACAGGGTGTTACGCGGTGGCGGTTGGAGCCTCCATGCGGACGATTGCACCTCGTCCAGTCGGAGTGGTCTCCTTCCGTCGTACGAGTATTACCCGTACGAGAACGGCAATGTCGGCTTCCGCCTTGTAAGAACTCTGTTAAACACCGAGGACGAGTGTAACCTCGAGGCGGTAACCGGGGCTGGTCGAGTCGTCGAAATCTGCGAGGCGGAAGCTGCGTCTGCGGCGATTGATTCGCGCGCGTGTGTGGAACCGTTACTTGATGTAGTTATTTTGCCTTGGAATGCATCGTGGATCGGCGGTGATCCGAGCGCGACAGTGGTGATTACGGACAATGGTTACGAGATGACGCGCACGATAGGCGTGGGTGAGTTTGTGCTTCCAGGAATTGGACGACATGAAATCACTTACACTACCTGCATTGGTGGTGTTGAGCAGGACGAGGTCTATACGGCGGTGGTCTATGTAAAGTGGAAGTATAAGGTTGTTGATGGTGGCGCGATCATTACCAAGACAACGCAGACATCAGGTACAGTCGTTATCCCCTCCGAGATTGACGGCTATCCCGTGACAGGTATCGAAAGCGATGTGTTCAGGGATTGCCTAGGATTGGTAAATGTGACAATACCGGAAAGTGTGACATATATCGACGCGAATGCTTTTGCCGGGTGTATGGGGTTAATTTACGTGGCATTGCCAGGTCACTTTGACGGCAATTTACCAGACAGCGTATTTTCTGGTTGTTCGGATAGCATTAAAAAAGAATATTCATATAATTATCTTGACATTATGTTTGATGCCAATGGTGGTTGGCCTGGCGAACAGGTGCGAAACATTGCCGAAGGTAGCGAAATCGGTTTGTTGCCTCATGCGGAATGTGTAGGTTGTACATTTCTCGGATGGTACCCATCTCGGACTGGTGGTACAAAGATAGAAACGACTGATAAGGTTTGGGCGTCAAACACATATTTTGCTCAGTGGCAGACCAACCTGTACACTATGTCTTTCAACGCGAATGGTGGTGTTGGAGGTGTGACGAATGAACAAAGCTACGCTTCTGAGATTGTTGCGCCAGAGGTGAGTCGCGAGGGGTTTACTTTTGCGGGATGGTTGCCTTCGTTGCCCGAAAGGGTTCTGGCGAGCAATATGACATATATGGCGCAATGGCGGATCAACCAATACAAGATTGTTTTTGATGCGAATGGTGGTGTGGGAAGTGTGACGAACAAGCAAGACTTTTCATCCGAAATTGTCGCGCCTGTAGTGAGAAGAGCGTGGCATGATTTCGTCTGCTGGACACCTGAAGTAGATACGACGGTTCCCGCGCATAATGTGACGTATACGGCGCAATGGCGGCGATGGAAAACGTCGTTGTCTGATTCTGCTCTAGACGGAAAGACGTTGAAGAAACTGTATCCTTCGGATTACGTCTATTTGACGGATGTGGTATTGGAGGAAGGGGTTACACGGCTCGCGGATGGTTTCTTTGATGGTTGCAATGAGATTGTCCGTCTGACTTTGCCTTCAACGCTGACGGCGATAGGTTATGACGAATTGCCGCCGAATATCAAGGAATCACTTGCATACGATACCAATGGCTTTATGATTTACCAAGGCTGGCTGTTGGGTTATCGCGATAAAGAGGCAACATCGCTGACGGTGCCGGAGGGCGTGATTGGAATAGGTAGTTGCGCGCTTGCGGAAATGTACGATCTTGAAACAGTGGGGCTGCCGCAGTCGCTCAAGTACATTGCAGAAGGGGCATTCCGTGAGGACACGTATCTTGACAACCTTGTGATACCTGATGGTGTTGAAATCATAGGTGACGGAGCGTTTGAGGATTGTTCTTTCATTCAGACGATGATGCTTGGCAATGGAATCAAGTCGGTTGGGGCGCGGGCGTTTGCGGGCTGTACGCAGCTTTCGGGTGTAATGTTCGACGAGGGGCTTGTCGAAATCGGTGCGGAGGCGTTCGACGGATGCTGGCGAATGCTTTCGGTTTCGTTGCCGCTTTCAGTCACGAATGTTGTATCGACGGCGTTTAGGGGCTGCACATCTCTGACAGGCGTAACAATACCGACGCATGGCGGCAGGGTGTCCAATTGGTTCGCGCCTATCTATGCACAAATTCGTGATGTGACGTTGCTGGAGGATGAATTGGATATTTGCGTTGGTATGTTCAAGGGGTGCAGTTCCCTTAGATCCATCCATTTGCCGGATTCCGTAACTAATATAGCGGCACAGGCGTTCTACGGATGTTCGTCATTGACAGACGTGCGCTTGCCGGAAAGTCTGCTGATGATCGGCAACGAGGCGTTCCGCAACTGTTCGTCCCTGACGGCGGCGGCACTTCCAGAGAATGTGACGAGCATTGGAGCGCGCGCGTTCCAGGGATGCTCGAATCTGTCGGCGCTCACGCTGCCGCGCGGACTTGAGGCGCTGCCGGACTACGTTTTTGCGGGTTGCTCGTCGCTTGATTCATTCGTGGTACCTGCAGCGGTGACGAATCTCGGCAACTATATCGTATCGGATTCCACTACTGCTATCTATTATCTCGGCAATGCGCCGACGTATGGCGCGAACGTATATGGCAACGCGAGCGGAAGTCTCAAGAGTTATGTGATTCTCGGCACGAAAGGCTGGGACGGGCGGCCCAATTCGCGCGACATACCCGCATCGTGGAACGGGCGCGACATCCTTACGTGGTCCGCGAACCAGTTCGACGTGACGTTCGACGCGAACGGCGGTCTGTTCTTCCCGTCTGTTACGAACACGTATGCCTGCGAAGAGACCACCTACACGGGCTATTCGTTGCCGCCGGTTGAGCCGGTTCGCAAGGGTGTGGAATTTGACGGATACTGGACGGAACCGGGCGGCGGCACGCGCGTGTTCACTTCCACGCGGGTGCTACTCACCAAGCCGCACACGCTTTATGCGCATTGGAAGAAGGGCACGACGATCAAGGTGCGCTTCAACGCATGCGGCGGCACGGTGTCGCCTGCTGAGGACGACTACGTGTCCGAACGTCCGTATTGCGAGCTGCCCGTGCCTGTACGCGAACATTTCGCGTTTGAAGGGTGGTGGACGGAGGCGAGTGACGGCAGTCGCGTCGAGATATCCACCGAAGTACCGAAGGCGGCGCACGAGCTCTTCGCGCATTGGACACCAAACCGTTATACGATCCGCTTCCATGCGAACAATGAGACGGACATGACCGGGGACCAGTCGTTTACGTATGGCGATACTGTGACGTTGGACGCGAATTCGTTCACGCGGGATGGATATGCGTTTGTCGGCTGGGCACTGTCCGAGAGCGGCCCGGCGGTGTATGCCGACTGCAAAACTCTCGGCGACTTTACGGCGGTCCAGGACAACGTGATCCACCTCTATGCCGTATGGGTTAGCACACGATACACCGTCCGCTTCGATTCGCACGGCGGCGTGGGGCGGATGGAGAACCAGACGTTCGTAAAGGATACGGCAGCGTCGCTCAACGGATGTTCGTTCACTCGTACTGGCTACACGTTTGCTGGCTGGGCAATTTCAATAACGGGCGGCGTCGTGTACGGTGACGGCGAGAACGTGGTGAACGTCTATGAGAGGACCAGATCAGACGTGGTGTTGTACGCCGTGTGGGTACCCATCGTCTATTCCGTGCACTACTCTGCGAACGGCGGCACAGGCACGATGGTTGACCAACAGATGACATACGATGAACCAGCTCCGCTCTCGACCAGCCGGTTTACAATGCCTGGTTCGCTGTTCAGGGGATGGGCGACTGTGGTCGGTGGGTCCGTGTCGTACAATGAACAGTCGAACGTGAAGAACTTGTCATCGGTTGCAGATGACATAGTTACGCTCTATGCCGTGTGGCAGGAGAAACCAGTGTCCTTATTGACGTGCGAAGTGGTGTTTGATGGGGTGGGAACGGTGTTGCTTGACGAAAACGATAGTATCATTGTAACGCTCACCAATGACGTGAACAGTACAGTTGAGATTCCTGATAATGTGGGTGCTGTGACGATTGATTTGAACGGGCATGACATGGTCGGGGATGGCGGGCCTGCGATTCGGATTGTGCAGGGTGATGGCGAGGGGACGACGACACGACTAGCAATTGTCGATACATCTGACGGCGAGAAAGGACTGGTGGCTGGTTCAGGTGAGAGTGCGGGAATCAAGATTGCCGACGGCGTAACGGTCGGTGTGCGCCTTGATGTAGATGGCAGCGTGTCAGTTTTGAATGGCGATGGCACGGAACAGGATTGGCGTGAACTTTTGCTTGTGAGGGTGATGTTCGATGCGAATGGTGGCAGCGTTTCTCCTATGATGCTGACGGTGATGGGTGGTACGGAGGTCGGCACGTTGCCGACGCCAGCGCGTGACGGCTACACATTTGACGGTTGGTTTACGGCGGCAAGCGGCGGAATGCAGGTTACGTCCTCCACCAAGATAACGGCAAACGTGACGTATTACGCGCACTGGACGGCGAATGGCGGTAGCTCTGGTGGCGGCGATACGCCTACGACTGGTCCTATGCCTACGCCAGTGCCGGAGGTTGTCTTTGCCGGAACGGTGAGCGATACGTCTTTCAGGTCAAAGGCGCAGACGGCGGTCGGGGCTCTATATGCAAGTAGCGGCCATCTCGTTGGCACGATGCAGGTCAAGTTTGGCAAGGTCAGCAAGAAGGGGATCGTCAAGATTTCCGGAAATGCTACGCTGCTGGTTGACGGCAAGGCGAAGAAGGTCTCGGCGAAGGCGGTGAAAGTCGAGTTGAACGCGACGGGGCGCGTCCCTCCTGTGACGCTTGCCTTCAAGGTACCTGTTGGGGAGATGTCGTTTGAGATGGCGGCGGACGGTACGTTCACGCTCAAGAACGGCAACTATTCGATGGCGGAGAAGAATGTGGGCGGCAACTGGAGCAAGGCGGGGGCGAGGGTGTATGTGGCCGCGACAGGCGCGGCCCTCCCGGATGGGACGATCGAGGATCTGCTGCCGGATGGCGAGATGGTGATCCCGAAGGGCGGGAAGTGGTCGTTTGCGAAGGCTGCGGGCGTGAAGTACGCGAAAGACAAGAAGACGAAGGAATCCAGCCTCGTAATCGACACCAAGAAGGGGACGAACCGCTCCGCAATGAAGCTCTCGTACACGCCGAAGACGGGCATATTCAAGGGATCGTTCAAGGTGTATGCGATTCAGGGCGGG
>CAMKJU010000024.1 GCA_946413265.1 uncultured Lentisphaerota bacterium | reverse complement strand
ACGCGCTTGAACGAATATACCGCAGGGTTGAGCCGTTTGACTGGGACGGCGACGGCCTTGAAAACACGGTCGATCCCGATCCGCTCGTCGCGGGTGCGGACGCGCACGGTACGAACGCGGAATGGTACAATGTCGTTTGTTCAAATGTTTTGGAGGCGGTAGAAGGTGACGGCTCGGCGGTGACGCCTCGCCCTACCCTGTCGTGGCTTGATGGCGTCAATACAAACGCCTACTATTTCGTGGATGTCGTTACAACGAACGGCCTCGCACCGATTTACTTCACGGGCGACCGCGAATCTCGCCTCGGCAATCCTGTTGTCGTTGCGCGTGGCGGCGAGACAAACCACGTTCCACTACTGATCGGCATCAACTACGCCGTCACGTCCCCCGTGCCGTTCACGGTTTCCATCCCCGACGATGGGTTTGCTACGGTTACGGCCAACGGCGTATCAAACTGCGAAGTGCATTGGCCGCTGGAGTTCAGCGTGTCGCCGGACGGAAACGGAGGATTCTACACGAGCGTAATCCCGTATGACCCTGGCGGGACGTTCCAATGGGGTGGATCGGGCGGCGGCGGCTTGAGGTCTATGCCGTCTGAACCCTCACAGTGCGAGTTCTCCGTAAACGGAAACTGGCTGGGATTCATGTGCTATGGCGGGAACTGCGGTTGTGAGGGTTGTTCGGTGAACGGCACTTACACGATGGAACGCGCCACGTTCAACCTTCCAACGCTCTTCTGCGGATGTTCTACCGAACCATCTGGCGGAGATCCCGATCCGCCACCGCTGACGCCGTCCGTGGATATCGCATTCAGCGCACCAGCGCTCATCTTTGAGGATCGCTACGAGGCGTCGCCTGACAACTGGGTGGAGAAACGTTCGACCACGAACGTGCTGACGGTGTTGGCCTACGGTGGAGAGCATGGTGGTACGCTGATGCTGACGGCGGGAGACCTAGATTGCCTTGAACATCATGGTGGACCTGTCTCTCTTCCGTCACAAGTCGTCCTTGGCCCATACCAGTCATACTCGGCCACATTCCGCTGCAAGGGTGCGGAGAATGGCGGTACACCTTGGGCGTGGGGAATAATCTCCGGCCCTGATGGTTCTGACTCGTCCTACGCGCAGACATCTGTGGTGAGGGTGGAGATACAGCGACAGCGTTCGGCGCCTGAAAACGACCGGCTCAATCGACATGAATACGGGATAGGAGAGCGGATGTATATTTATCAATATCCGTCATCCCCTCGGATTTCTGTTTTGGCAACGGATGCAACAGTCAACAGCCCTTCGCTGCATATTATTGATTGGGGGGTCTCAAATGTTGAACATACTCTTTCCCTCTCATTGAACAGGGTCGAGTACGTACCGCTTGTACAAATCTTTAAGCCGACTGGAATAGAGGGATTCGACGCGCAGACTCAAACGAACGGTCTGCCCGTAGGCGTTGCCGGAGGTCTTCTGCTCGTACAACGTTATAAAGTCCTCCCTTTAACCGTTAGATTCACGGGGATTAAAATCGAAGAAGTCCCGTGCGACGATGCAATTCCACCAACTGGATACTTTATCTATGCGCCGACAAATGAGTTCCCTCGTACGCACTCAAGAGCCGCCGGCGCAGGAAACATGTGGTACGCTGTTGATGATCAAAACCGCCTTGGAATGGATCTGGGCATTCGTGATCGCGCTGGATTTGCGTGCGAGGTTTATCGAATGATGCCCGATGGAACGACAACGACAAATACCGCGTATGGTTGGCTAGGTGGTGGAAGTTTGACTTGGAAAGTTCCATTTGGATGGAAAAAGTTTGATGACAGTTCGTCGTCGGATCCGATTGGCATCTTTGCCGAAGACACGCGTCAGATCACGTCAATTACCGCAGATGGAGATTTCAGCGTGAAAAAATTGGGGTTTACGGCAATACGTCAAATAGATGGCGTGATCACGTTGGACGGGAATGAGGATGATGGCATTCTTGATAATTGAATCATCTAAAGGAGTGATGAAATGAAGAGAAAACTCTTGATGATAATTATTGCGCTTCCCCTGATCCTTCTTGCGGGCGGAAGCGAAGAAATTGACAAAGCCATAGCGCAGATGCCTGCTATGATGCTTTCCCAGACCGATAACGTAGGTGCCTACATAAGACAAACTTGCGGAAAGATCGCTAAACTACCTGACGCACAGTTACGATACCGTTGTTTTCGCAAGCTTATGGAAAGTGCATGTAAGGTGAGACTTGAGAACGTCGAGGGTATGGTGCCTTTGCAGCCGATTACAATGCCCGATGTTGAAGAGTTTCGTAGAGAAAATCTGCGTAGGGTATTGCAACAACGTGCTTGTTGGTTTCGTGAACAGAAAATTGCGAGCATAAAGGGAGACGCACTCGGGCGTTTGAGATTGATGGCAGATCAGATTTTTGACTGCCACCTAGTAGGCCAGCCAGTACCAGCGCCTTGTACAGAGTTGTTTGAACCCTATTTTAAGCTTATCGAAAAATATAAAGACGTGGAACGAACTGAACGGCGCGGATCAATGAGTCTTTGTGAAGACACAATAGATCAAGTTGAATACTTGTATAATTTTATCTATTTTAAGACGATGCGGGTCACAGACGCAACACCAGATGCTCAAGACCTTACGGCGTTTAAGGCTCGTTTCAAGCAAGTTACCGGGAGGTCTGTCAGATCTGCTGAACAATACGAGACGGATTCCCGGCGAAGAACCATGAAAAACATCCAAGAGCAAAAGGAACGTGACGAGGCGAAGCGGAAACGGCAAGAACACAAAAAGCGTCAAGAGGACGAGAAATGAGGATGCGGTATATGATTAGAGCATTGTGCTTGTTGTGCGCGCCGCTTGCGCTCTTCGGTGCGAGAGTTACGCCGTTGCCGACGCTGCCGTGCGGGGAGTTGCCGAACAGCGAGGTATCTACGAACATCGCGCTCAACGTGGATTACGCCCGGCTTGAAAACCTGACGTTCTCGCTTGAACTGAACGCAAGCGCGTCGAACAGTCTTTCGATTGCGGTTGGAACGGCGGCTGGAGATTCGTTGGCATTGGATGATGCGGATTTCGAATGGGGCTACGACTGCGGGAAGTGGTTTCGTTCCGATACCGCAACTGGCGATGTGGATGAATGGCCGGAACCGGGTACGGGGCGCGTCTCGCGTACGTTGACCATCGAACGTAGCGATTTCAATCCGCAATGGAACCGCCTGAGGATCATCAAGCGCGGCGTTGGCGATGTTGAGGTTGGTTTGTCGTATTCTCGAGAGTACACGAAGTTTACCATCCGCATACGGTAGCTCGCGCAGAAAACGCCGCCGGGGGATTGACGAATCGCGGAAGGATGTGCTAACATATCGCCATCTTGAATCGAGAGACCAACGACGTTGAACGGTAAGTCGCAAATGACGAAAGTGTGGAGGCAGGAAACGGCATCGGAAACGACGCCGTGCACACCTTGTTGTCGTACGCTTGCCGTCTTTTCGCATACGGCAGGAAGCGTGCAACAGCAAGAGTTTCACACACCCAAGAGGCAGTTGCAAAACCTTCTTTGATGGCCGTGTAGAACGTGTAGATCGTGTAGATTCGGATGCGGAGATGTTCCAGTTGGCACACGGCGCGGCGTGACGAGGTGAAATCATGGACGAGAAGAACGAGAACGGCGGCAAATATCGACTTGGAAGCCATTGGCAGACAATCCAGCGCAGGCTCTTTCCTGAAAGGGAGAGAGAAATGGACATGAAATTCATTGAAGAAGAGAAACGTCGCCGCGCGGAGGCCGACGCTGCGCGTAAGACGGGAACCGTCAGCAGATAGACTGTGCGATGCCGATCAGCTTCTGCGCCGCGATGACGAGGATGCCGAACATCAGGTGGAGGAACACCTTCTCGTGCCCGCCTGGGATTGCCGTCGATGAGCGGGACGTGGTTCAGGCTCTGCGACATCGCCCTCGTTCCCGCCGCATCGTATGCGGCGTCGGCGAGGTCGTAGAAGTAGTCGAACGACGCGCTCGCCCGCTGCATCATCGGGGCGACCGTCGAGGCCGCAAAGATACTTGGACGCGATACGGACAAGCTTCCCGCGTGGCGGAAGTTCGTTTCCGAAATCGAGCCTTATCATGTCGGCCGGTGGGGGCAGCTGAGGACGTCGGCGGTACGTATCCGAACCTCTTCGACGCGCATCCGCCGTTTCAGATCGACGGCAACTTCGGCTGCACGGCCGGCATTGCCGAGATGCTCCTGCAGAGCCACGAACGGACGAAGGACGGGAAGGTCCTCCTGCGCCTGCTGCCGGCACTGCCCTCCGCGTGGCCGGTTGGCTGCGTGAAGGGCCTTCGCGCCCAGGGCGGCTACACGGTCGACCTGACGTGGCGCAACGGACGCGTCACGGACGTGCGCGTGACCGGCGGCGGCCCGAAAGGCTACGCGACGATTCGCCCACAATAGAGCTCTGCGCCATTTTCACGATTATTTTTGCGTGAATCTCGCGATTGGCGGTTCAGAAAAGGTGTATAATTTTTGCATCTGAAAGCCGTTTAAACTAACTAGTGGAAAACATCATGAAAGCGAAAATCTTTGCAGTGGCGGTGATAGCCGCAGCATCCGTCGGAGCCGGCGCGGCGCAGCCTGTTTATCTCGATACGTCTCGCTCCTTCGAGGAGCGCGCGGCGGACCTCGTCTCGCGCATGACGCTCCAGGAGAAGATCGACCAGCTCGGACGGAACACCAAGGCCGTGCCGCGCCTCGGCGTGGACCGCTACGACTTCTGGAACGAGGCGCTGCACGGAATCCAGAACGGCACGGGCGAGGGCACGAGCTTCCCCATGCCGCTTTCGCTCTCCGTGACGTGGGACGAAAAGTTCATCCGCGCCGTCGCCTCCGCGATCGCCGACGAGTGCCGCGGACACAACCAGCCGCTCGACGAGGGCGGACGCGGGCGCGGGCTCACGTACTGGTGTCCCACGATCAACCTCGCCCGACACCCGCTCTGGGGCCGCACGAACGAGGCGTGGGGCGAGGACCCGCTCGTCGCGGGCATGCTCTCCGGCGCGTTCGTCGAAGGCATGAAGGGCGACGACGCGAAGTACCTCAAGACCGTCCCGACCATCAAGCACTACGCCCTCAACAACCACGAGAACCAACGCGGCTCCACGTCGTCCGATGCGAGCGAGGCGGACATCCGCGACTACTACGCGCGCGTGTACCGGTACGTCGTGGCGCGCACGGACGTGCCCTCGCTCATGAGCGCGTACAACGCCGTCAACTTCACGCCGTCCTCCGCCAACCCGTTCCTCCTGACCACGCTCCTGCGCGAGACGTTCGGCTTCACGGGATTCGTCGTCTCGGACTGCGGCGCCATCGACAACATCGAGCGCCAGCAGAGATGGGTGCCGACGCGCAACACGGTGCAGCGAAATAACTTCCGCACGCGCGCCGGGAAGGGCGTGCGCGACTACGTGGGCGAGGACGGCGTCGTCACCAAGCCCGGATCCGTCGCGATGGCGCTCATGGCCGGGTGCGACATGGACTGCAATGGCGACATCTACCCGAAGCACGCGGGCAAGGCGGTGGAGCAGGGCCTTCTCGACGAGGCGCAGATCAACCGCAACGTCTATCTCAGCATTCTCTCCC
This sequence comes from uncultured Lentisphaerota bacterium, assembly GCA_946413265.1. Classification (GTDB taxonomy): domain Bacteria; phylum Verrucomicrobiota; class Kiritimatiellia; order RFP12; family UBA1067; genus RUG572. The sequence continues at coordinate 41,170 of CAMKJU010000024.1, read as the reverse complement.
GCTTCCGCCTCGGCGAGTTCGACCCGACGGACGCCGTGGCGTACCGTTCGGCGGACTACGGTTTCGCCGCGACGGTCGAGACGCGCGAGCACCGGGCGCTCGCCGAAGAGGCCGCCGCCCGCAGTGTGGTGCTGCTCAAGAACGAGGGCGGCGTGCTGCCCCTCGACGCGAATAAGCTCAAGAAGGTCGTCGTGGTGGGCGACATGGCCGACGAATGTTTCCTCGGGAACTACCACGGCAAGCCGAAGCTGCGCAACCGCATCTCCGTCTTCGCCGGCATCGACGACTACCTGTTCGCGAACAACCGCGCGGCGGAGGTGCGCCTCGTCTCGTCCTTCGGGCCCGGCGGCGCGCTCAAGAAGGCGGACAAGACGCTCATCTCCGCCGCGGACGTCGTGATCTTCGTCGCGGGCGATCACCACGACGACTCCAGCGAGGGCAAGGACCGCGAGGCGCTGACGCTCACGCGCGGACAGGATAAGACGATCCGCCAGGTCGCCGCGCTCAACCGCAACACGATTCTCTTCCTCCAGACGTCCAACGTCGTGGAGCTCGGCGGGTTCAAGGATCTCGTCCCCGCCATCTTCTGGTCGTCCCAGAACGGACAGGCCCAGGGCGTGGGCGTGGCGCGTCAGCTGTTTGGCGAAACGAACCCGTGCGGCAAGCTCACGTTCACCTGGTACGCCAAGGAGAGCGAACTGCCCGGCATCCGCCAGTACGGGATGAAGGAGAAGTTTCTGCCGGAGGAGCGTGACTACCCCTGCGGCGGCTACACCTACCGCTACTTCCGGGGCAAGGTTGACTATCCGTTCGGCTACGGCCTGAGCTACACCACGTTTGCCTATTCCAATCCGCGCTTCGAGAAAACGAGCGCGGACGCGAACGAGTCCGTGGCCGTCTCGGTGGACGTGACGAACACGGGCCGCCGCGCGGGTTCGGAGGTGGTGCAGGTCTATGTGGCCTACCCGCGCGGGAAGGGGCTGCCCGCGAAGGAAATCAAGGCGTTCGCGAAGGTCGACCTCGCGCCCGGCGAGACGAAGACGGCGACGATGAAGGTGGATGTGTCCGACTGCTGCTTCTGGGACGGCACGCGCCGCGTGGTGCCGAACGGCGACTGGCGCATCGAAATCGCCGCATCGGCGGAAGACGTGCGCTTCGCGAGCCCGCTCCGCGTCACCGGACGCCTTGCGGATGCGCTCAACGTCATGACCGCGCGCCCGAGCGACCTCGTGGTCAAGGCGGGCGGGGAGGTTTTCACGGCGGTCACGCTGACGCTGAAGGACGACAGCTTCCTCGATCCCGCGAAGGCGCAGCTTGCCTTCGCATCGTCGCGTCCCGATGTCGCGTCCGTCGACGCGAAGGGCGTGGTGAAGGGCGTTGCGGATGGCGTGGCCACGATCACGGTCACGGCATCGTACAACGGCTCGAAAAAGTCGGCGGCGTTCCCCGTGGCCGTGGTCGGTGCCGGACATTTCGATTCCGTCGCGCTGCCGGCGCGCGGTCCGCGCACCGGCAAGGCGCGTCGGAAGACGGCGCCCGCGCCGTCCGTCGACCGCGACGCGCTGGAGGAGGCGATCCGCGTGCGCGTTTCGGGCAACGACTACGATCCCGAGACGATGAAGGCCTACGAGGCCGGTCTCCAGAAGGCGCGCGCCGTGTTCTTCGACGCCGCCGCCACGCAGGCGGACGTCGACGCGGCGTGTCGCGCGCTCCTCGGTGTGAAGGCGAAGCTGCGAGACTTCCGCTACGTGGTGGCGAACTTCCCCGGCGCCAACAGAAGTTACGGGTTCAACGCGGGCCGCAGCATCTGGGTCAACTGGGCGAACGCGAAGAACGACCTCATGCAGAACACGGAAGCCGACTTCACCACGCACGATCCCGCGAAGCTCGAACTCAGGTTCCGTCTCACGCTGACGCCGTCGGACTACGAGACGCCGTTCAGCAAGGCGCTCGCCGGCGGAAGCTTCATCAAGCTCCGCTCCGTGAACGTGGCCCAGAAGGACAACGACCCCGACCTCCAGGTGTTCGGCGGGAAGATGTCCGAGAACGACGAGCACAACTACGGGTGGGACGTCGCGGAGTTCGTGAAAGACTGGGGCGTGACGGAGATCGCGATCCCGCTCGTGACGAAGAACCCCGACGGCACGATGGGTCTGCCGTTCATCGACAAGGGCTTCCGCGCGGACGGCAAGTCGCGTTCTTCGCGCGGAAAGATCGACTGGTCCCGGATCGACCGCTTCTTCATGAACCTCAACTTCACGGACAAGTTCAAGAACTCCGCCTCGGTGACGGCGAAGCTCGAGGGCGTGCGCGTGGTGGACCGTACACTCGAGGAGGCGCGTGAAAGGCTTCAGGCCGTCCTCGACGAGAAGGTGACGGGCGGCTGCGGCTGTCCTGACGAGGAGGCCGCCTACAGGGCCGCGCGCAAGCGCGCCCGTACCGCGCTCGCGTCGGAGAGCGTGCTCGGCATCCGCGCGGCGATCAAGAACGTACGCGAGGTGCGCCAGGCGCTTGGCGGGAAGGTCGAGGCCGACAAGTCGAAGCTCCAGGAGCTGCTTGCGGCGCGCGTGCGGGACTACGCGCGGTACACGCCGGAGTCCGTGGCGGCGTACAAGGCCGTCGCGAAGGCTGCCGCGCGCGTGTGGCTGGACAAGAAGGCGAAGCAGTTCGACGTGAACCGGGCGGTCCGCTCGTTCGCGGGGGCGAAGGACATCTTGAAGCTCATCCGCGTGCCCCCGCGCCCGCTCGCGACGCTTCTCGACGGCGAGCGGTCGGTGGAGGCACACCACCTCTGCGTGTCGCTTCCGGCCGAGTTGGATCTCACGGGGTATGCCGACTACCGGGTGATCGTGCGCTACGAGGTGAAGTTCGAGACGACGCACGCGACACGTCCGAAGGATGCGGGTTGGCTCAAGCTCGTCGTCAACGGCAAGGCCCGCGTCTGGGGCGAGGGGACTGTCAAGAACGAAACGGCGATCGACCTGGCGCCGCTCAACTGCGCGAAAGACAGCGCCCTCGCGGCCTACGCGAAGCCTGGCACGTGGATGACGCTCGTCCACGAGGTGCCGGTTTCCAAGCTGCCGGGCGCAAAGCTCGCGCGCTTCGAGGCGTACCTCTTCAACGACACCGGCAAATACGCGCCCGAGCCGTCCGACGGCATCGCCTGGAACAACGACACCGGCGTGAAGATGACCGTCCGCAACGTGCAGGTCCTTACCGACCGCCCGGCCCGCTGATTTGCCGCATAAACCGAATGACCACCTAAGAAAGGAAAAGTCATGAAAAAACACGTGCTTGCCCTTGCCGCCTTTAGCTGCGGCGTGTTGTCTGCCGGCGTCATCCGAATCATGCCGCTCGGCGATTCGATCACATACGGCGCCAATACCGCAGGCGGTTACCGTCTGCCGCTGTACAACCTGCTGACGCAGGCGAACTACAGCGTCGACTTCGTTGGTTCCGAGACTGGCAACGGGGCGTCCGACCTGCCGGACTGGGACCACGAGGGACACAGCGGCTGGTGGCTCTCGCACAGCGACGGCGGCATCTACCAGAACGTGGGCAAGTGGCTCGCGCACGTCGAGACGCCCGACGTCGTACTCCTGCACATCGGCACGAACGACGGCGTATATGCGACTGTGGAGAAATTGCGCAATCTCATCCTGCGCATCCACAATCTCGCGCCGAAGACCCACATCGTCGCCACAACGCTTCTGGGGCGTCCGACCAACAACGCCGGCATCGATGAGCACATCCGGAACAACTTCAATCCGAGGGTGCTGCCGATGGTCGAAAGCCTTGCGCAGCAGGGCGTGCCGGTGCATTTCCTCGACTACACGCACGCGGAGGGCGCGCATCCGGCGGATCTCGGAGACGGACTCCACCCGAGCGCACAGGGCTATGCGAAAATGGCGCAGGCGTGGTTCGGGGCGATCACGAACATCTTCGGCGCGGATGGCTCAACGTTCACGTCCGATGTCGAGTTCACTCCGCTCGGACTTGCCGCGTGCGACATTCCGGCGTCGGAGACGCAAGGCTATACGGCCGTCTATTCGTTCGACGTCACGTCTTCGATGAACCTGAGTACGCAGGACGCATGCGACAACCTCTATTTTATGGACCGCAGCAAGGACATCCTCGTGCCCTTTGACCGCATTGCGTATCTTCTTGAACTGCACGAGGGCGGCACGACATCTTATGCGTGGGTTTCGATGGATGCCTTCACGAACGACGTGCGCAAGATCGGCGTCCCCACGCTCTTCAACGAGAATTTCTTCCAGGGGCCGATCGTGAACATGAACGTGTTCTCCAACGTCGCCGGCGTCCAGAACGGGACGGGCATCCAGACCGGCAACATCGAGTTCTGGCCCTGGAACTTCGATGGAGTGAATGAGGCGGGCATTCCGGGCGCGGACGGCAACACGCTTGATTTCGGAGACAGATGTTCCTTCCGAAACGGGCGGTACACGTCCATGCAGATACACAACTACGGCGCGGGCCAGACGGTTTTCGCCCTGAGCAACCTCTGCAAACACGACCAGTGGCCCTGCGCCGGCATCGGCAACAACACGTCGGGCGAGGGCTCTCCCGACTGGACGCGCGCGTTTACGGTCGCCGACGGCCGCGACCTCGTGCGCATGACGATCTACGTCCGCTGCATATCCGACACCGCGGCACCAGTACTCGTTTCCGCGCGGAGTTCGTCATTGGACGGCAAGAAGGTGGATTTCGTGTTCAACGAAGCGGTTGCCGTCTTCGGCCTTTCCGGTGTTGCGTTTGCCGCAGAGGGGAACGTGGCGATGTCGGCCGAAGCGCATGACGGCAACCGCACGGTGTCGGTGGCCTTCGCCCAGCCCGTCGCGGTCGGCTCGACGGTTGCCGTAAGCGGCGTGTGCGACACGTCCGGCAACATCATGGAACCGACCAGCGTGACGGTCGCCGGACATGTCGGATTGCCTGCGGACATCGCCGATCTCGTCGGCAGCGAGGCGGACGGGTACCTGCTTCTTGCGGAAGTCGCTGTGCCCGTGAACGGCGACTTCAACGCCTCGGACAGGAGTTACGTCATGTCGGAACTCGGCGTGGACTACGAGTTCGACCGCGTGGCCTACTGTCTTGTGCTGACCGACGGCCAAGGCAACAAGAACTACGCCTGGACGTCGTTCGACGCCATGACGCTCGAAACGGGTGGGCTAGGGATCCCGGTGGCGCGGCGCGGGCACGCGTTCCAGCAAAAGGTCGGGAACCTCCGCGTGAAGTCGAACGTGAACGGCGTCGTGAACGGTGCGTTCGACGACGGCAACATCGAGTTCTGGTCCTGCAACTACGGTCCTGCAAGGGATGTCTCGCGGGAACTTGGCGGAAGCGACGAGGCCTTCGACTTCGATGACGTTGCGGACTGGGGCAACAATCCTGGGCACGGCGCGATGCAGGTGCACAACTACAGGGAAGGCCAGACGGTATGGGCCATCAACAGGTTTGGCAGTGACGGCCGGTCGCTCGACATCGGAATCGGCAACTACGGAGGAAATGCCCAGTGTCCCGACTGGACGAACGCCGGCAACGCCGGCAGTTGGGGGGCGCGCAGACTGTACGTCCTTGTGCGTCCCGGTCGTCCGAACAGGAACGGGATTGCAATTGACGAACTGTCCGCGTGGGACGCGAAATACGCGGGCGGGGAGTCTTCCTACGAGATGGTGGACGAGGTTTCGTCCAAGATCGGCGCGGAGCTGGACGGGTGGGAGTTCGTCACGGCCACCGACATCCCGGTCAACTCGTCTGTGAGCGACGTGAACTGGCGGAACCAGAACCTCTATCAGCTCGGCGACAGGCGTGCGGCGCTCAGTTCATCCGGCAGGAAGGTGTCGCGTATCGGGTACTACATGATGCTGAAGAAGCCGAACGAGGATCCGATTTGGGTCTGGACGGCCATGGACGCGTTCACGCAGGACATCTACAGACTTGGCATACCGGAGGGCGGGTACTACTTCAAGGAGAAGGTCGGCAATCTCGAGGTGAGGTCCAATTCGCCCGCTGTCACGACCGGCGACTACGCGGAGGGCGGAATCGTCGAGTTCTGGGCCTCAGACTACAACTACGGCCCGGGTTTCGGAGACGTCGGGGGGGCTGGAAATGCCTTTGACTGGGACGATGGCGGTTACAGTGCCAACCACGGCGGGCATGGCTCGATGCAGGTGCACAACTGGAAGGAGCGCCAGGTCCTCTGGTCGCTGACCAAGTTCAACAAGGGGGCTGGTTCCCAAATTGGCATTGGCATCGGAAACGATCCCGATGGTGGTTCCAACATCGACTATACATTTACTCAGAACGGCGGCAGCTACGAAGTCCGCCGGCTCGCGATATTCGTGAAGTACGCGGTGGCGGCGATCGACTCCGTGCAGGTGTCGGCCGACCGCGAGACGGTCTTTGTGGAGCTGGACGGCGACCTCGCGCTCGGCGCGGTTTCCAGGTTGACGGCCGAAATCGAGGGGGCCGCCGTGACGCAGGTTGAGACTGTCGGCGAAAAGTCCTTGCGCCTCCATGTCTCTGGGCTTTCGGCCGGCTCGTCCTATACCGTCACTCTCCGCAATGTGGAGACGGCGAAAGGTGTTCTGTCCGCCATTGCCGCGCGGTTTGCCGTGCCGGCGCAGAGTGTTCCGGACTTCCTCGGAAGCGTGACGGAGGCGTCCAGCTACACGCCGATACTGGCGACGCCCAATTTGGCGTCCATTGCCGCCCAGAACTTCACCGGCACATTCAAATACGACCTGGACGCGCGCAAGATGCTGGACGATCCGTTTGACAGGATCGCGTTCGCGATGGAGCTCGTGACGAAAAACGAGGGCGAAGTGAGGTGGGTTTGGGTTTCCATGGATGCTTTTACGGACAATCCCATGATGATCGGCATCCCGTACTCTGGAACCGGCATCTATTGGCAGCGGAAGGTGACCGACATGACCGTGGCGCGTTCGGATACCGTGTCCGGCAGCGTGACTGCAGGCGAGCACCTTGACGGGAACATTGAATTCTGGAGCTCCAACTATGGAGTCAGAACGGGCCTCGCCGGAATTGGAGGAGATGACGGCCACTTCGACTTCAACGACACCCCAGACGGGATTCCGACAAACTCCGGTTATGGTTCGATGCAGGTGCACAACTGGAGGGCGGGCGAGACGCTCTTTGCATTCAACCGGTTTGGCGGTGGCCAGCAGAATTGGCTTGATCTCGGCATCGGCACGAACACGGACGGCAGACAGCCGGACTGGACGCAGACGGATACGGCGCAGTGGTTCTCGTCCGGCAAGATCTACGCATTCGTCCGCACGGTTCCGCCGCCGTCGGACGCGTTCGGCACGCCGCTGGATTTCATCGCCCAGCCGCGGAACAGGCGCGTGAAGGCGCACCAGGGCGTCTGCTTCGCGGCGCGCGCACTCGGGGCGAATTCGTACCGGTGGTACAAGAACGGCGCGCCGGTACCGGGCGGCGACGGCCCGATTCTTGAAATCCCTGACGTCGTCGGCCCGAATGCCGGGACGTACAAGGTGCTGGCAATCGGCCCCGACGGCGCGTCGTTCAGCGACGAGGCGACGCTCACGATTATCCGGGACGGGACGGTCCTGCACCTGCGTTAGCTGGGACCGCCGCCATCTTGGCGGCGTGGCGTGGATTGTTTTTGACGCGAGACGTGAGACGTGAGGGCGCGTCTCTCGTCTCGCGTCTCACGTCCACTAAACCAATCGGGCGCGGTCATTTCCGTAAAAGCCCCGCCGGGGAATTGACGAATCACGGAAGGATGTGCTAACATATCAACAAACTTCCATGGGGAGACCGACGACCTTGAAAGGTAAATCGCATATGACGCCATTGAAGAGGCATGGAACGGTATCGGAAACGACGCCGTGCACGTCTTGTTGTCGTTCGCTTGCTGTTCTTCCGCGCACGACAGCAAGCGTACAACAGCAAGGGTTTCACACCAAATCATCAACAACCCACCCGCTAGGGTAACAACAAAGAAAGCCCGAAAATGAACATGAGGAAACAGACATGGAGAGCTGCCGTCCCGGCGGCGGCAATATGCTTAGCGACGGCGTTGCCGTCGTGGGCGGCGACCGTGGCATGGAAGAGCAATGCCCAGGGTTACATGAACGTGGCGTCAAACTGGGCGGGCGACGCCTTGCCGCAGGACGGCGACACGCTGGACATGAGCATCCTGACATCCCCGTCGAGTATGTACGTGGGCGACTTCGGGGACGAGCGCAGGTTTGAGACGATGACATTGTGGCGGACGTCCAACCAGTTGGTTCTGCGGGAGGGAACGTTGCGCCTCCAATACCTCACATATTCCTCCGGCTCGGTTTTCGGGTTGAGTAGTGCCGTCGTTCTGGACGTTTCTGGCAAGATTACGTCAACGGGATCGCGTTTCTTCGCCGGATGCGGCGATGGGACCGTCATTGCCGGCGAGATCGAGCATGCTGGTAGTGCGAACGCCGCTTTTTGTAATTCGTCGTCGTCCAGCGGCGGGCTTGTCGTCAAGACGGGCAAGTTCACGGTTTCCAATTCAGGATATCTGTCGCTTTCGTCGGCAGGCAATAATTCAAGCTATGGTGTGAATTATGTTGTCGGGGCTGGCGGGCTGTCGTTCGGCGACGGCGCGACGAGCAGTGCCTTTTACCAGAATTCCAATAAAAACAAGGTGCGCATAGATCCGTCCGCAGACTATACGCTCGCGGTCAATCCCGCGCGTGAAAGTGCGATGGGGGACAACCTCGCGTTCATGTGCCACGAATCGACGACGTACTTCGGCACGACCGACTACTACGACAACACGCAGCCCCGTACCGTGACGTTCGCCGGCGGCATCGGCGCGGACCAGGTTTCCGGGCGCAACGTGATTGTGGATGGAATCGGAACGCTCGTGTTCAACGCCTGCAAGAGCGGCACTCACGAGTTCAACGGCGCCTTGACGGTGAAGAACGCGGCGACGCTTCTTCTGCGCGACACCGCCGCTCCCGGCAAGGGGACGAAGACATTCGAAAGCGGCACGACGTTCAAGGTGGAGCAGACGAGCCCGACGGGAATCGTGACGCTTAAGGACTCGCTCACGCTCGCGGCGAATTCGACGCTGGAGTTTGTCCTTGCGGCGAACGCCACGACGTCGGCGTTGAGGGTTGCAACACTCACGTTGCCTGCGTCGGGGACGGTCAAGGTGAAGCTTTCGGATGCTACTCCTGGCAGGTATTTGCTTATGGAGAACCTGCCAAGCGGTACAACGGCAGACAAGTTCACCGCCGTTTACGACAGCAATGGTGCATCTATTGTGTCCCTTTATGTTGAAGATGACAGGCTCATGGCCGTCGTATCCAAGAAGGCTATCTGGAAGAGCAATGTGGAAGGGAACATGAGCGATTCCACAAAGTGGGTCGATGATTACGTGCCGCAGGCCGGCGACACGCCGGACCTCCGGGTGATTGCGTCGAAACAGAAGAACGTCTATATCCCCAACTTCGGCGACGACTGCAGGTTCGAGACGCTTCTGCACAACGGCAACGTCATGCTGCGCTCGGCCGACGGTCCCGCGACGAATATGTTGCGACTCGCGTACCTTACCTATTCCGCCGGCTCCACTTTCGGCCTCGGCGGAGCCGCCGGGCTTGATGTCGCGGGGAAGCTGAAGTTCACCGGTGATTCGAGATGCTTTGGCGGATGCGGCGCGGTGGTCGTCAAGGCTGACGAGTTCGAGCAAGCAGGACAACCGGCATTCATTTGCGCCTCCTCCTATTTCGCCTCACCGCTCGGCGTCACGGTTCTGAAGTTCACGATTTCAGGAAGTACCTTGTATCTGACAACTGCCGGTAACAACAGCGGATACGGGGTGAAGTATGTCATCGGATCTGGCGGCTTCACTTTTGCAGATGGATGTACAGCCTCTGCCTACTACGCCGTGAGATATGCGACAAACTCAGCGCGCATCGATCCCTCCGCAGACTATTCGATCGGCGTCAACCCGTTGAGCGCCAACAATTATTCATTCAGGAACCTCTCGTCCACCGTTTATTTTGGCACGACGGACGCCAACGACCACGAGACGCCGCGTACCGTTACGTGCGAGGGTGGCATTGGCGGGGAATCGTCCGATGCCAACGCCAATATGTATGTTGACGGGAATGGAACGTTTGTGTTCAACTCTGCGACGGGTACATACCGCTACCCAGGAAAACTCTCTGTGCGGGACACCGCCACACTCCTTCTGCGCGACATGGCGACGACTGGCATAGGCCCCATGACGTTCAACGCCGGCACGACGCTCAAGGTGGAGCAGACGAGCGCGAACGGAATCGTGGAGCTGGGAGGCGCACTCACGCTCGCGGCGAATTCGACGCTTGAGTTCGACCTTGCGGAGAACTCCGCCACGTCTGCGCTGAAGGTCGCGAGCCTCACGATGCCAGCGTCGGGCAAGGTGCGGGTGAAGGCGTCGGGAGTGGGCAGAGGTGCCAGCGTGGTGCTTATCGACAATCTGCCTGCCGGAATCCGGGCCAACCAGTTTGAGTTTGTGGAAAAGCCATACGACAATGCGACGCTCGTTGTGCGCAACAACAAGTTGATGGTTGAAAAGAGCAAGGGCCTGGTAATCATTATCGCTGGCGGGAAATCGGCTTCGCCTGCACCCGTCACGGCGAAGATCCTATTCGCGGGCGATTCCACGCTTGACGACTACGGTCGCGTCGTGAATCCGTTTGCAAGCTGGGGCACGACGCTTGAGGATTTCATGCGCTCCGGCTGCAGCGTGGACAACTATGCCAAGAGCGGCGCATCGACCAAGAGCTTCAGGGCGAACGGATACTGGAGTTCGCTTTTGGCGGCCATCCGGCCGGGGGATTTCGTCGGCATCCAGTTTGGACACAACGACCAGAAGGCGGGATCAAACTATGCCGCGCCAGACGGCTTGTTCCGCGACAACGTGAGGCAGTTCGTGTCGGAGGTCCGCGCATTGGGCGGCAAGCCGATCCTGCTTTCGCCCATCGTGCGCGGCACGTTCGACGACGACGGTAATCTGTACGAAGCGCAGCTCGACAACGGCACGCGCCTTTCTCAATACGCCACGGCGATGCGCGAGCTGAGCGTGGAGCTGGGCACGGACTTCGTGGACATGAACGCGCTCACGCACGACCTGCTCGTGGAGCTGGGCAAGGATGAGTCCGCCAAGCTCTTCGCGGCTTCTGCGGGCAAGAGCGGCGACTACACTCATCCAATCCCCGCCGGCGCCGATGCGTTTGCGCGGCTGTTCATAAAGAACGTGAAGGATCGCGGGCTGGAAGTGGCCGCGCTCTTCTCCTAAGGAAACGACGTTGAACGGCAAATCGCAAATGACGCCATTGTGGAGGCATGGAACGGCATCGGAAACGACGCCGGGAACACCTTGTTGTCGTACGCTTGCTGTCTTTTCGTGTACGACAGCAAGCGTACAACAGCAAGAGTTCCACATCCAATCTTAAACAACCCGCCCGCAAGGTGAAGGCCAAAGGATTTTCCGCCGATGACATTGCCGAACTCACTGGTCTCACCGCCGGCGAAATCAAGGCTTTGTAAAACATGCATGTAAATCGTCCGTTGTCAGAAGTCCGATGTCTTTTGCGGAGTTCAACGGCGTGACGTTCAAGGGATGGAAGTGTCCGTCCGCAAGTGCGTCAACCGATGATTTCGACATCGCGTTCCCCACTGGCGGAAACTCAAACGGGAGTGCGTTTGGAATTACTGACGACGACATGTCCGCTGGCTACAAGCCGACGATCCAGTCCGCAACCTATCCCGGCGGCGGCACCGCCACCGGGGGATTGACGAATCACGGGAGGGTATGCTAACATACCACCAACCTTCAATGGGGAGACCAACTGCTTTGAATGGCAAATCGCAAAAGACGCCAGTGTGGAGGCTTGGAACGGCATTGGAAACAACGCCGTGCACATCTTGTTGTTGTACGCTTGCTGTCTTTTAGCGCATGACAGCAAGCGTACAACAGCAAGTGGGTTTCGCGCACGACAGCAAGATTTTCACTCGCCCAATCTTCAACAAAAGAAAGGAAATAGGCATGAAAACAAAGATGATCCGTACCGCGATTGCGGCAATCTGCGTGGCGGCGGCGTTGCCGTCGTGGGCGGCGGACCGTGTGATCACCTCCGACTACACGCTTTCGGCGGACGAGACGGTTGACGGCACGCTCACCGTCGCGCCGGGCGTGACAGTCGATCTCAACGGACACAACCTCACGGTGTCCGCGCTCGCGGGCGGCGGGAACTCGCTGATCGACGGCCGGTACCAGATTCTTGGATACCTCACGGCCGACAGGACGCAGTACGTGATGACGGACTACACGCCGTTGGCCTCCGACCGCGTGGTGATGAAATTCCGCTTTGCCGACAACAGCAAGATATTCCAGTTCCTCTTCTGCACGCGTCTCGACGGTAGCAAGCAGTCGTTCACCATGATGAGGAACAATAGTACCACGACAAACGTCCGCATCGACCATGGTGGTAATCAGAAGTCTGCGAACCTTTCACTCACGTCCGGCAAAGACTATCTCATTGTCATGAACGGCGGCGGCAGCAGCGCCGCCGCCAGGGTTCCGGCGGAAGGCATCAACGCGGGCTCATCTTTTACGGCCGATCCGGTCGCCGCGCCGCCGGGGCCGTTCGCGCTCCTTTCGGGTGGTGCCTATGATGATGCTGGGATTACGTTCACGGAGAACTCGAATTACCGCTGCAAGGGCAACTTCTACTGGTTCAAGGTGAATAGTAGAGACGACGGCACGCTGAAGTGCCTCATCGTCCCCGCAAAGGACACGAAGGGGACGTCGGACGAATCGGACGACGTGATCGGCATGTACAATCTCGTCTCCGGCACATTCCTTCCGCCAGCCACCGGTACGTTCACGGGCGGCGGCGTATATGCGGGCGAGGGCGGACGGATCGTGAACACCTCGACGACGCTTTCGGAGCTGCGCATGAACGTCGCGACAGGCGCGACTGTTGAAAACGACGCCGTCAGCATCGCAGGGAACGTAAAGCTCGTGAAGGCCGGCGAAGGTACGCTCGTCGCGTCGCAGTACAAGCAGACATACGCCGGCGGCACGGACGTTGAGGGCGGAGTCCTGAAGGCAGGCACATACGGCATCTCTCAGCCGTTCGGTCTCTGCAACGACAACCTTCTCTTCAATGGATCGTTTGACGCCGGCTCGATCACGAACGGGTCAACTTACATGTACGCCTTTTCAACGAAATGGCCGGAGAATCCCGGATGGACGTGCGACGGGAAAAACGTGGGGCTTACGACGGCAAATGGCACCTGGGTCAATACTGGCTACGACATCGGCAAGTATGCGATGTACCTGCGGTCGAATGGAGCTGATGCGACGATTGGCCCGGCGCACGCCGAGCAGACGTTCCGCATTGCCGATCCCGGCCAATACCGGTTCTCGTTTGCATACATGGCCGTTCCCAACAACAGCCGCAAGGGTGCGACGCTGCGGGCGTATCTCATCCATGGTGGCGCGACGAATATGACCGTCAATCTAGGCGCCGTTACCAGCGCGGCGCGCCAGAGTTTCAGCCGCCGCGTTGAAATCACAGAGGCGGGCGAATACACGCTCCAGTTCTATCAGGACGCAGGGAACAAGGTTCTTGCGAATAGCATCGACGACGTTGTGTTCGCGCCCGTGCTGGAGGAGAACAACCTCCTGAAGAACGGTTCGTTCGACGAGGGAAGCATAAGTGGAAGCTACCAGTACGCGAGTTCAACGAATTGGACGGAAAATCCGCACTGGACGTGCGATGGCGTGAACGTGGGGCTTTCGACCGCCAATGGCACATGGGCGGATGCGGGTTCTTTTGTCGGCAAATACTCTGCATATCTGCGTACCTATAACAACCTCGGTGATGCCTGGTTCGAGCAGACGATGCACATCGACGATCCCGGCGCGTATGCGCTGTGGTTCACGTGTTCGCAATGCGCCGGCGAATCTCAGAGACGAGGCGAGCCGTTCCATGTGCTGCTGATACACAACGGCGAAACGAACCACGTCATGTCCGTGACGGCGGACAACGGCAGTTTCCGCTATTACGGCAAGGTCGTCGAGATAATGGAGCCGGGCGAATGGACGCTCCAGTTCCGCCAATATTCGACGTCGGCTGTGAAGTCGAGCAACATCAACGACGTCTATTTCGGGCGCGTGCCGCAGATAATCGTTCGCGAAGGCGCGACGTTCGACGCCAACGGGCAGTACTCGTTCGGAAAGTATCCGCTTGTGATGGACGGCGGCACGTTCGTGAATTCCGGCGGGCGCGCCGCTCACAATGTCGCCGACTCGCTGCTCGGAACGGTGTTGCTCTCGAAGGACTCGCTTTTCGCGATTACAAATTCCTATGCAATGCGCGCGTACGAGTACGGAACCCTTGGACGGTCGCGCATGAACCTCGGCGGACACGAACTTGACATCAAGTTGTTTGGCAACTACTTCTACTTCGAGAACTGCACGATCACGAACGGATCAATCAAGGTGTCCGAGGAAACGGGAGATGTGCGCTACGTTTGCTTCATCGACGGCAACACCGACGCGACCGGCGTTGATTTGACGCTCAAGACGTGCCACATGTCAGCCGATGTCACCGGCATCCGCAATCTCACGTTCAACGATCCCGGCGCGACGCATTACGGCGCCAACACGCTCTACGTCAGCGGTACGTTCAAGTGTCTCCTGCCGAATTTCCCGAACATCAGGCTCGCGGACGGCGCGACGCTCGACCTCTCGGAGAACACGGGAACGTTCAGTCTGGAAGGCACGTCCAATGCGCGCAAGATTTCCTTCGCCGACAACGCGACGATCGCGCTGAAGCTCGGCACGAGCAGACATCCTTCGAAGATCGTCGGGTGGACGACCGCGCCGACGAACCTCGACACGCTCACGTTCGTTCGCAGTGCGGAGGACGCCGGAAGGAAGTACCGCATCGTCAAGAAGGACGACGGCATTTATATCATCACGGGCATGATGATCATCGTCAAGTAGCCCACGGCAACGCGCTGGCAGCGCTCGACCTTCCGCGCACACCTTGCTGTTGTGCGTATGCTGTTCTTCCGCGAGCGTACAATAGCAAGAGTTTCACACCCAATCTTCAACAGGAGAAGGAAAGGCAAAAGATATGAAAACAAAGATGATTCGCGCCGCGATTGTGGCAATAGGCGTAGTTGCGGCGATGAGGAGGAAGCCCAGTGGGATTTTTGGCTTGCGGCTGGCGGTGAGATTATGGTATCATTACAGCCATTCAACTGGCCATGGACGCGTCATTGAAAGAGAAATCTGCAAAAAACGGTAGGGCGGCATCGACGATGCCGCCGCATTTCTGCGGTTTCATCGAAACCGCCCTACCTATTGCTCCGGCAATGAATTATTGTGAGTCTGCGGCATAGGCTACGTGCTTGTCCTGGAAATAGGACTTCACTCGCTCTGGTGATGCTCTCACCATGTTCATGTGTTCGGTTGTTTTCTTCAGCAAACCATCCTTCGTCCGTCTCGGAACGCTCGTGGTGATAGCGTGTTTCAAGTCTGCATTCAGCCTTTCGTCCGGGTTCAGCTCCGGACTGTAGCTTGGGAGATAAAACACCTCGATTCGCGCCGCGTTCTTCTCCAGCCATTCCTTCACCGGCTTGCAGTGATGGACTTTCAGGTTGTCCATGACCAAGAACACCTTTCGCGGAACGTCCTTTACGAGGCTTTTCATAAACTCGATTAGCCTGTCTGCATTGAACGCGCCGTCTATTATCATCCAATGGCATTTGCCCTGGTTGTTCACCGATGAAATCATTGAGAATCTCTGCCGCGACCCCCACACCGCACGGGTCGTCGGCGTTGTGCCGCGAGGCGAATACGACCGCCCGCGCACGTCCGTATTCATCACCGCCGTCTCGTCCGCCCAGTGGATCTCGGCTTTTTCCGTCTTTGCGCGCGCGGAAATCGCAGGGTACTCCTCTGCAAGCCACTTCTTCACGGCTTCCGGCTTTTGCTCGTAGGCAACCTTGATCGGCTTCTGTGGCGTGAAACCCCAGCGTTTGAGGTACTCGCCGACCGTGCGCACGGGCATCTCGATTCCGAAGTGTTCGCGGATGTATATGAGGACCGCCTCCCGTGTCCATAGGGCGAAATCCATCTTCAGCTGCTCGGGGCGCTTGTCGCAGATGTCCTTCTGAACCTGCTTCTCCTGCTCCCTCGTGAGCGTGCGCGATGCGCCTTTCTTGCAGCCACGGCGCTTCGGCTTCAGCGCCTTTATGCCGCCAGACTCGTACAGGTCTATGGCCTTGCGGATTGCGCCCCAGCTTATGCCGGTCTGCTCCTTTATCGCCATTGGTCCCGCACCTTTCTTGTGAAGGCGGACTATTTGCTTGCGAATCTCGAACAGTGCCGCAGGCGACTTCCGAGCGTCCATCTTTATCTGATTTTCCATGCCGCATAGTATATCAAATCTCCGCAGAAAAATCACTATATTTCTTTGCCGCCTCTATAGTTTTATCGAAACTGCCCGACCAAGTGAACAAGGAGGAAAAGCAATGAGAAAACTTATCTGCACACTGACTCTTGTGGGCGCGGGGACGCTCGCCCTCCCACTTGCCGCGGCGTTGCCGACGGAGTACCAGCAGCTCGAGTACATCCAGGCGAACGGACAGTGCCGGATCAAGACCGGCGTCACGCCCGCCTACAACGACAAGGTGGAGATGACGTGGATGCCGACGACCGTGAGCGTCAACCAGAACCTCTGGTGCGCGCGCACGGCCACGTCGAAGCAGTTCACGGGCTTCATGATCGGCGCCACATTCCGCTTCGACCGTAACGAAGGCACGGCCGGGCAGAAGGCGAGCGCAGCCGTGTTCGTCGCCAATACGCGCTACTCGATCGTCGCCGACTACGGCGCAGGCGTCAGCACGATCTCGAACGACGTGACGCACACGGAGGAGACGACGGTCTCGAATACCACCGACTCATACACGGTCGGCTCGGAACTCGCGATCTTCGCCTCGCACAACAACAACATCGACGACGGACTCAACAACTATGGCTCCTACCGCCTCTATTCGTTCAGATTGCGCAATTCGAGCGGCACGCTCCGCCTCGACCTCGTGCCCGCCAAGCGCCTTTCGGACAATGTCATCGGCGTCTATGACACGGTCAACAACGCCTTCCTGACGAACGACCTGTCAGGTTGTTTCACGACGAGCGGCATGACGATCACGCCGTCCGCCCCCGAATGGGGCAAGGCGCTGACGGTTGCGAGCGACACCGTCATCGACGCCGGTCTCGGCGCGACATGGTCGGGCGCGCTCACGGTCTTTGAAGGCGCCACGCTTACCACACGCGGCAACCTCACCGTTTCGGGCACGACGACGGTGAACGTGAACGGCACGCTCGACATCGAAACTGGCACGGCGTATTTCTCGTTCGGCAACAAGACGATGTCGGGCAATCTGATCATCCGCCAAGGCGCACAGCTCGACATAAACCGCTCTGACTCCTGCTACTACCATGCGGCGTTTGCAATCCACGTCTACGGAACCTTCAACGCGCAGACTTTCCGCACCAGCGTGGGCGTGGAGGACACGGTCTATCTCCACGACGGCGCGCGCGTGATCGGCAAGGGCGACGGGAACGGTGCGTTCGACTTATTCGACAGCGGCTGCCGCCTCGTGGTGGACGGCGACGTGATGTGCGAAGCGCCGCTCAGGGCGCGCGACAAGAACGAAAACCTGATCGTCGCCTGCTTCGAGAACACGCGATTCAATCTCGCCGGAGGCTTTGCCGGCAGCCACGGAAACATGGTGCAGACGGCGGCGACGGCGGACGACGGCAATGCCGCCGGGACGTGCGCCAACGCATTCATCGAAGTGGGGGTAAGCCCGTCCATGGACGGCAAGCTCATATTCGTATCGAAGGCGGCGGTCGCCCTCAAAGGCGCGACGCAGACGTTCACGGTGGAGACGTCGGCGCCGGAGATCGCGTTTCGCGCCGATGCGGACGTCGCCCGCGCCAACCACGCGCTCGTGCAGAAGCTTCCCGTGATCACCAATTCAACCGCCGCCGTCCGCCTCGTAGGCGAGGGCGTTTGCGCGTTTTTCGATGCGGCGCCGACGTTCCAGGTCGTGTTCGCCGGCGCGTCGCTCGCGATTGCAACAAATGCGCCCGTTGCGCTCGCCGCTGGATCGTCCGTTATTTCCAACACGACAATCGCCGTGGAAGGGCTTACCGCCGAGACCGCGGCGACGCTCCTCACGGGCGTCGATTCGTCGTTTGACGTCTCGAAGGTCTTCGCACAGGCGATGCACAACGGCGTGCCGCTTGGAACGCCCGCCGCAACCTCGCTCGACGGCGCAAGCACCGTTGTCACGACAGGCGTGGCCGCATACGATGCCGCCGCGTGGATTGCGCCGTACCTCAAGGCGAAGGCGCTCATCTGGCTCGACGCCTCAGACGCCGTGAACTTCGTGTTCAAGGACAAGACCTTCGGATACGTCACGCTGTGGAGGGACCTTTCCTCCTACGGACGCACGGCGACATCCTACATGGCGAACTACGGTTCGCTCGGCGTCGCGGACGGCGTTCCCGCCTACCTGATGGGCGCGGTCGGCGCGCAGATCGACATGAACTTCACGCGCATCACGGGAATCAGGACGGTTTTCCAGGCGATGGCGATCCGGTCGACCTCCGGTGGATTCAACCAGTGGCTCGGTGATGACACCGCCTGCCACTTCCACCGCAACACGGACGGATCGTACGACAGCCAGTGGGGAATGCAGAACTGCTCGTTCTACAAGGACGGCGAGCTCGTTGCCGCGCCGCGCACGACAGTTCCGCCGTCCGACCGCCACATCTACACGATCGTCACGTCTGCGGGTGCGCAGTCCAACCAGCTCTCGCGCGACCGCACGACCAATGCGCGCAGCTCCGGGCGCGACCTTTCGGAACTGATCGTGCTGGACGAGGTGCTGTCCGAAGCCGACCGCCAGGCGATCGAGGCGTACCTCGCCGCGAAGTGGATGGGCGCGGACGCGACAGCCGCCGCGGCGGACAACACGTACACGTTCAGGAGCGAACTTGTGGTTGACGGCACGATCAGCGGCACGCAGAACCTCGCGTTCTCCGAGGAAGCGTCGATCACCATTTCCAATCCACCTGCGGACGGCGCGATGGTTTCCACCACCGGTTCCGTCACGATCCCCGCCGGCACGACGCTCGCGGTGGACGTCGATGCGCGGGCGCTGCCGCTTGGCACGTACACCGTGATCGACGCGGCGGACGGCATTACGTCCGCGTCGCAGTTCGCGGCGACGGCGCAGACCGCGCCCGGCGCGGAGGCGGCGTTCTCCGTGGTTGACGGCAAGCTCGTGATGACGGTTGCGCAGGCCGCTTCTGCGACGACGAGCCTCATGTGGCGTCCCGAGGACGCCTCCGACCTCGCGTGGAACTCCGCGAACTGGCTCTACTCCGACGGCGTGACGAAGGGTCCGTTCGTCGGCTACCTCGCGACGTCGTTCGACGGCGGCGAGAGCGTCTCCGGCAACATCGCCGTGAACGACACGTATTCCGTCGGGCCGATGTCGATCACGGGAACGGGCGACTACAATTTCACCGGCACCGGCACGCTCGCGGGTAGCGATCCGATTGTCATCGACACGACGGGAACCGTCTCGCTCTCCGGTCCGAACCTCGGCGACCAGGACATCGTCGTCTCCAACGGTACGCTGCGCCTGGGGCCGAATGCCGGTGGCTACGCCCTTGGAACGAGCGCGGGGAAAATCAAGTTGGACGGCGGCACGCTCGACATCAACACGCCGGCGAACACCACTGCGAGGTCGGCGATTTCGCACAGGAAGGACATCGAGCTTTTGCGCGGCGGCTCGATCGTCAACACGGGTTCCGCCGAACCCTCCCAGGGTTCCTTCTCGAAAATCACGGTGGAAGGATCCGGTACGCTTGGAGGTTCGCAGCGCTTCGACGTGCGCGTGAACGCCGCCGACCCGGACCGCGCCACCTCGACGATCAGCGGCGACACGAACGCCGTGCTGAACGTCGACACGACCAAATTCCTCGTATTCCACAACGTCGCCGCAAACATCGGGCGTATCAACGTCCTCGGCGGCATGCTGCAGATCGAGCAGACCGGCGGCGAATACAACGTGCCGCACGGCATCCATGTGGCGGACGGCGCGGGCCTCCGCCTCTACCAGGCCGTCGTCACCACGGGCGCCGTGGTCAACGTCGATTCCGGCACGGCGCAGATCTCCGCGCAGAGCGGCACCAGCACGGTGAAAAGCCCGCTCGCCGTCGCCGCCGGCGCCACGGCGGAGCTGGTGGGCACCGCGACGGTGGACTACGAGGGCGGCGTCCAGAACGCGGGAACTGTGCGCACCACCGCCGGCACCCATATCCTCAAGGGCGATATCGCAGGCTCTTCCTACGAAGTCGCGGGCGGCCAGATGCGCCTTGCAGGCGCGGTGCAGGAGAGTTCTCTTACGATTCCAGTCACGTCCAGCTCTCTTTACGTGAAGGACGGCATGACGGCGGAGACGATAACCGCGAAAGTTACGGGCGGCGACGCGGGGCTTCTTCTGGAAAGCGCCGTCGCGCCCGTGTTCGAGGCGTACAACCTCAACCTTGGCGGCAACAGCAGCTACATCCTCCCGCGCGTCGCGGGGCAGATCGTCGATCTCGCGGGAACGGTGAACATCGACCAGGCGGACGCCGGCACGACTTACGTGTACAGTACCACGAACAACAACGAATTCGGCGTGGCGATGAAGATGACCGGCTCGGTTGGTAGTCTGCGCGTGGGCCTCAACAACGGACGCGCCGGAACTCTCCAGCTCAAGCAGGGGTCCGATGTTTCCGTCAAGTTTCTTGCCACTGCGGACGGCGGCGCAGCCGCGTCTCGCGGACGCATCATCATCGATTCCGGGGCGAAGGTCACGATCAGAAACGGCGGCGACGTCCGTGTTGGACATTGGAGTACGGCTCCGACCAGCGCGCAGACGCATACGATTGATGTCGCAGGAGAACTTGACTGTTCCGCCGGGACGGTGTACTGCACGATGGACGCGCCGCGTGGCGAGATGTACCTGCGCGAAGGCGGCGTGCTGAAGACCAAGGGGTTCGTGGCCAACCGCAGCGGTAGAGGCACGACTGCGCCGAACGCGACGCACACGTTCGGCTATGGCAACGGCACGGGCGCGGCGGACGGCCGCCACTGGTTCATGATGGAGGGCGGGCGCCTCGAGATCGGTTCGGCCGGCGTGCTGGGCGCCTGCATTCCGGGCGTCACCAGGTTCGACTTCCGGAACGGCGACATGGTGAACGTGGCGGCGTGGGGCACCGACTACGGCATTCCGATGTTCTTCGGCCACGACCTGCCTGGCGGCAGGGTGGCGTTCGACCTCGGATCGCATCTCGTGAACTGGCATACTGGACTTTCCGGTGCAAGCGATGTGACGCTGAAGGGCTCCGCCAACTTCCAGGGCGACAGGAGGAGCGATCGGATGCAGGGCGCGATGCTCGGCAAGCTCACTGTGGAGAACACGGGCGCGAACGACCTGCGCAACGCATCGGCGTTCGCCGGCGGCCTCACGCTGGCGCCCGGCGTGAACGCCCAGGTGGCGAAGTACGGAGATGCGCGCTACGCCTACGCCGTCGCCGGAATCGGGCTGCTTGACCACGTTGCCGGCAGCGGGTGGAGCTATCCGTTCGTCTCGGCCAATTTCTTCCCGTTCGCTTACACGAAGTTCACCACAAGCCCAATCGCCGGAAACACCGTAGTCGCCGGACGCGGCGAGTTCTACGTGTCGGCGGAGAAGGCGGGCAAGTGGACGTTCGCCGGGAACTACGACGACTACATCCGCCTCGACGTGGACGGAACGCAGGTGTTCAAGACCACCTCGTGGAGCCAGGTCGGTCGCGGTACCATGGTGCTGGCCGAGGGGTGGCACAAGTTCACGCTCGCGGTTTACGACGGCGGCAAGCCCGGCGGGCCTTCGGCGGACGGCTGGGGCGGCGGAAAGGGCCTCGGCGTCTTTGTGGGCGAGACCACGGCGACCGCGGCCGGGAACTACGTCAAGTTCGCCGACGGCGAGGACTTCGGCGACGGCACGAAGCTTCAGGTGCGCCCGTGCGCCAAAGCCGCCGTATGGAGCCACTGCAGTGCGGGCTACGCCGACTGGTCCGAGCGGGAGGACTGGGCGAGCATCAAGTGCGTCGATACGCTGGAGGCGATGTACAAGTGCAACACGTCTTCCGACGCGGGTTCGTGGAAGACCTACGTCTGGGGCAAGGCCAACAAGTTCGAGGGTTGGTTCAGGGTCGAGGACGACAAGACGGGCGACTGGGCGTTCAGCCTCTGCTACGACGACTTCAGCCTCTTCAAGATTGACGGCGTGGAGGTGGCCCGCAGCATGGAGTGGAACGTGCCGGCGACATGCAGCGTGAATCTCACGGCGGGCTGGCACCGCTGGGAGGTGCGCGTGGCCGAGAGCGGCGGCGGCGGATGGGGACCGGCCTCGTCCGTCAACGGCGGCCACACGCTGCGCTTTACCGCGCCCGGCGAGACGGAGGCGAAGCGCTTCGACGAGACGAACCTGAGGCTCGCGGCGACGCTGGGCGACATCGCCGTTCTCGAGCCTTCGGGCATCTACAATGATCTCGAACTCGGCGCGGACGCGACGCTCACCTCGAGCGGCACGCTGCCGATGTCGATCTACGGCACGCTGAAGGGCACGGGCACGCTCGCGGGTGCGTGGGAGTTCGCCGGCGACCACAACTGCTGGGTAGTGACGGGTGCGGGCGCGAGAACCACCGAACTCCCGGCGGCCACGTTTGCGAATGCCACGGCAGCCACTTTTGCGGGCTTGAAGAGCGTCAAGGTCATGTTCGATGCGAAGCCCACGCGCAAGGCCTACTACCTTACCGGCGTAATCAACGGCCTGACCGACGCCGACCTCCCCGACGCGACCATGACGGTGATGGATGCCGATGACAACGACTATTCCGCGAACTTCACGCTCACGGTGAAGGGGGGCCGCCTCGCGATTGGCAATTCGAAGCCCGCAGGCATCACCATCCTCATTCGGTAGGGCGCGGATTCCATTTAATTTCGCATTGCTTTTGGCGGCGGGGTTCGGTATACTACACGGCATTCATTTGTCCACAAAAGAAACAGAAAAAGGAGTATAAGAAATGCGTCAGTTCGCTTGCGCGTTCATTGTTTGCGCAGTTGCGTCCGCCTTCGCGGCGGCGCCCACGGTCCATGTCACCAAGGAGGGCGCGAGCCGCGTGGTCGTGTCCATAGAGACGGCAGGCGGCGCGTCCGCCGCCGCGTACAACAGGTCACTCCAGAGGAACCTGGAGCTGACGGGGTATTTCCAGGTGGGGCCAAACGGACAGATTCGCGTAACTGGCGTGCCGGGCCGCACGGTGACGGCTACGGGCGCCGGCAAGCAGGTGGCGCTCTCGGCTCCGGTTTCCGATGACAAGTCGGCGCGCATGGCCGCGCGCCAGATGTCCAACGCTATCGTTCAGGCGCACACGGGTAAGCCGGGCTTCGCGATGGACCGCATCGCGTTTGTGAACCGCAAGGGACCGGACAACGCGGAGCTCTACATGTGCTTCCCCGACGGCTACGACATCCGCGAGCTCACGAGCGACCGGCGCGCGGTAGTCGGCCCGCGCTGGGCGCCGAACAAGAACGACATCTATTACACTGGCTTCCTGCAGCGCACGCCGCTCGTCTACCGCCTCGACGCGGCGACGGGCCGCCGTTCCCTGCTCGCGCAGTTCAAGGGCCTTGCGACCGGCGCGGCGGTGTCGCCCGACGGCAAGTCGTGCGCGATTGTGCTCTCCTACCAGGGGAATCCCGAGCTGTACGTGCTTGACTTCGCCACTAAGCGCGTCGCGCGAATGACGCGTACGGTGAAGGCCTCGGAGGCGTCGCCCTGCTGGAGCCCCGACGGTAGCAAGATTGCATACGTGAGCGACGAGACGCGCCATCCGCAGGTCTACATCGTTGACGTCGCCACGCGCAAGTCCCGCCGCATCACGAACATGGGCGGCGAGAACACGAATCCCGACTGGGGCGCGGACGGCATGCTCACTTGGTGCACGAAGCGCGGCGGGCAGAACTACGTGGCGGTGATGAATCCCGCGCAGGGCGAAGGTTCCGCCCGTCTCGTGACGGACGGCGGCTCCTGGGAGCACCCCAGCTGGGCGGCCGACTGCCGTCACATAGTCGCCTCGCGCGACCAGGCGCTCTTCATCATCGACACCGCGCCTGACGGCGACCGTCCGACCCGTCTTTTCCGCAATGGCGGCAACTGGATGAATCCTGCGTGGAGCCGGTGAGCGAGAGGGAAGTGTAAAGTGTAAAGTGTAAAGTGTAAAGCGGAGAATGTGAAATGGTGAATAGACGGGAATTTTTGTCATTGGCGGCGGGTGCGTGCGCTTGGACGGGATTGGCCGGCACTGGAAAGAAGGGGCGCATCCTGTTCGGCGCATGCCGCGGACCGAAGGACGTTCCGCTGCTCAAGAAGGCGGGCTACGATTTCTGGGAGTGGGGTGCGTCCTCCGCGTTCATCCCGGACGAGCCGAACGCCGACAAGTGGGCGAAGCGCCGCGACGAGATCCTTGCCGCGCCGCTGCCGCTCCGTTCCTGCAACGGCTTCATCCCGGGCAAGTTCCGCCTTACGGGACCGAAGGCAAAATTCGCGCCGGCCCTTGACTACGCGGAGAGAGTGCTCCGTCGCGCGGAAGAGGTCGGCGTGAAGACGATCGTGTTCGGGTCCGGCGGCGCGCGGAACCTGCCGAAGGAGCTCGTGAAGGCAGACCCCTCAGCCGTCGAGAGGGGAGTGAAGCAATATTCCGATTTCTGCGCGGAGCTCGCGAAGCGCGTTGCGGACCTCAAGACGGTTCAGGTGGTCATCGAGCCGCTGCGCCCGAAGGAGTCGAACGTCGTCAACTTCGTCTGGCAGGGCAAGAAGATCGTGGACGAGGTCAATTCGCCGCGCATCCAGCTGCTTGCGGACATCTTCCACATGATCGAGGGCGGCGAATCCGCCGATTCGATAGTCAAGGCCGGCGGATGCCTCAAGCACTGCCACATCGCAACGAAGGGCAAGCGCTCCTATCCCGGGGCGAATGACACGGAGGTGTTTCTTCCGTACTTCGCCGCGCTCAAGCGCATCGGCTACACGGGCGGCGTCTCGTGCGAATGCGGCTGGGGCAACAAGGCGGATCTTGAGAAGAACATCCATACGGCCATCGCCACGATGAAAGACCTTGAGGCGCGCGCATAGCGGCAGGGAGAATATGAACGAGGAGTCGGAGGCGTATCTTACTACCCAGCTCCTAACCTATCTGGGGAACAAGCGTTCACTCCTGCGGTTCATCGGCGACTGCGTCGATACTGTGAAAAGGGAACTTGGCAAGGACAGGATCAGATTCTTTGACGCGTTTTCGGGGAGTGGCGTCGTTTCCCGCTTCATGAAGCGGCATGCGTCGCTGATTGTAGCCAACGACCTGGAACGCTACAGCGAAGTCGTGAACAGGTGCTATCTGACGAACCGGTCGGCGATCGACGAGGCAGAACTCGATGCGGTTTTCAGGGAATGGACAGCGTATGCGTCCGCGCACAGGGTCGAGGGTTTCGTCACTAAACTTTATGCGCCGAAAGATGACGATGCCATCCAAAAAGGAGAGCGCGTGTTCTATACCCACGCAAATGCCGTTACGCTCGATTCCGCGAGGAACGCGCTTGACGCGGTCGTTCCGCCGAAGTATTTCAATCTGCTGCTTGGGCCGCTCCTTGCTGAGGCGTCGATACACGCGAACACGTCCGGCGTCTTCAAGGGGTTCTACAAGAACAGGCGCGGGATAGGCGAATTCGGCGGCGAAGGGAAGAACGCCCGCGCGCGCATCTGCGGGGAGATCCGACTTCAGAAGCCAGTGCTCTCCAACTTCGACTGCGAAAGCCTCGTCCTGCGTGGCGACGCCAACGCGGTCGCTCCCGCAATCGATCCCGTGGACCTCGCCTATTTCGACCCGCCGTACAACCAGCATCCGTATGGCTCAAACTACTTCATGCTCAATCTGCTAGCCGAGAACAGGTCTCCTAGGAAGATGAGCGCGGTCAGCGGCATCCCCGACGGCTGGAACCATTCCAGGTACAACAGGAAACACGAGGCGGAGGAGACGTTTTTCGAACTGTTGAGGAACACGCCGGCCAGCTATCTGATGGTGTCGTACAACTCAGAGGGTTTCATCGGGAAGGACAGCTTCACGGCGTTTCTCGAAACGCTCGGCGCAGTAACGCCGGTGGAGATCGAGTACAACGCATTCAGGGGCAGCCGCAATCTCCGTAATCGTCCGCTGAAGGTGACGGAATACCTGTTTCTCGTCAAGCGCCATCCCTTGCCGCCATGTGGGGCAAAACTGTGGTATAATATTGCCACGGAAAAATAAGGAATAAGATAATGATGACGAAACAAGAACTGCATGACGAGTCTTGGCCGGACGAGGCCAGGGTCGGAAGATCATTGAAGCCCTGGGGATGTTTCCTGAGGCAGTTGCGCGTGTTTGCATGACTTTTGCCACATCCAAATTCAATTCATTCCTGCCAGCCGCGACATTCGCTATGGCGGCGGAATTCCTGATGGGGCTGTCCGACTCGATCATCTGCGGTCACATCCTCGGCGAGACCGGGCTTTCGGCGGTCAACCTTATGCAGCTCGTGTTCGAGTTAGTCACGTTCGTCGGCATGATGGTGACAGTCGGCACGAGCGTTTTGTTCGCGACGGAACTTGGCGCGCTGCACGTGCGTCGGGCTCAAGGATACTTCACGCTTGGCACAATCTCGGCGGTCGCATTCGGTCTGCTTACCGCTGCGGTGCTTGCCGCCGTGCGCACGCCGGTCATCGCCGCCTTCGGGGCGTCGCAGGCAGTGTCGAGCATGGCCGCCTCGTACTGGCTGTGGTTCCTGCCGGCTGCGGCGTTGCAGCCGCTCGCGTTCTATCTTGGGGCGATGTGCTACGCGGACGGCGACGCGCGGCTGTCGTTCTGTTCCTACCTCGCGCAGCTGCTCGGGAACTGCCTTATGTCCGTGCCTCTGACCATGGCGTACGGCGCGGCCGGCTGCGCGGTCGGCACGGGGCTGGGCTCGCTCGCCGCCATCGTCGTGCTGCTGTTCCATTTCCGCAGGAAGGGATGCATGCTGGGCTGGTCGCGTCATTTCATATTCGCCGACATCCTCAAGATTTCCGGCAAGTCGTTCGGCGACGCCAGCAAGAACATCGGCAAGGCGGCCCTCATGTTCGCCCTCAACGCATACGTGATCGCGAAGTTCGGTTCGGAAATGCTTCCAGTTCTCGCCGTAGTCGTGATGACGATCGGAATCTCCGAGATGTTCAACGGCGTCGCAAACGCCGCACAGCCGCTTGCAAGCGTGTACATCGGCGAGAAGAATCCTGTTCTGACGAAGCGCGTGATGCACGCGGCGCTTGTGGCGTCACTGGTTGAAGGCGGCGGCGTCATGTTGCTGTTGCTTGCATTCCCCGGGCTGATGCTCTCCTTGGTTGGCATCAGCAGTCCGGCGACGGTTCCCGAGGCCCGCTTGGCGGTGCGCATCGTATCCGCATCGCTTCCGAGTCTTTCGCTCGTGCTGCTGTTCAATTCATATTACGTGTTCATCGGGCGGGAAAGGCTTTCGTCCATTATGACGATTCTCGCCGTATTCGGTCTGCCCGTTGCGCTCTTCCCCCTGTTCGGTTCATGCTGGGGGGCGCATGGCGTATGGGGCGCGCTCGGCTTGGCCCCGGCGTTGGCGCTGGGTCTTGTCGCCCTGTACGTGCTGGCGAGAGGGGGACGTAGCGGTTTCCCGTTCCTCCTGCCAAAGGGCCGTGAGGCTGCATTGCGCGCATTCGACCTTGAACTAGACCCTGTGTCCATCTGCGGCGTCTCGGCGTCCGTAGGGGCGCATCTCGGAGCGAATGGCGTCATGGGGCGTCGCGCGTCGAAGGCCGCGCTCCTCGTGGAGGAGGCGTTGATGGTCGTTCACGACCGCAATTCGGGGAGGCGGGTCAAGGCCGAGGTGACGGTAGATCTCAACGACGGGCTTATGATCGTCCTCCGCGACGACGGCGTGATTTTCAACATCACTGACGCCGACGCGCGCGTGTCCTCGCTCCGCGGCTATCTCGTCTCCAACCTGATGACGGCGATTCCTGTCCGCCGCAACCTCACAACTACTGGATTCAACAGGAACGTTTTCAAGTTATGAGAATATTGTCTTTTCTGGCGCTTGTCGCCATCGTCGGCTGTTCGGACCGTTCCGCGCAAAGCGTCGATCCGCGCATCGCCGACGCGTCGCGTCCGCTCGTGTTCATCACCAACCCGACGGAGCCGCCGACCTCATACACGAACGCTTCAGGTGAGGTCGTAGGTACGGACATTGACCTTGCGCGGCGGATCGCGGCGAAGATGGGCCGCGGGCTCGTTGTGGAGAAAGTCATGTTCCCTGACATCCTGCCGCGGCTCAAGGCGGGCACGGCGGACTTCGGCATTGCGACAATCACCATAAACGAAGCACGCCAGCGCGACGTGAACTTCTCGGCGCCGTACGCCTTCGGCGGATCGTGCTTCCTGTACAGGAGCGGGGATCCGAAGCCGCGCATGTCGCAGGTCGACACGCTGAACGTAGGGGTCAAGACCGACACCGTGCAGGATTTCTACATCAGCTGCCACGGAGGCGATCCCATGCGCTACAAGGGTCTCGTGGAGGCAGTGGCCGCGCTTGAGAGCGGCGAGATAGACGCCATATTCCTCGACGACATCCCGCTCAGGAAATTAGCAGAGAAATCCAGCGGACGCTTCTCCATTACGCCGTTCGAGACGCGCGATGGATATGGAGTTGCCGTGGACAAGCGGAGGCCCGACGTGCTCGCCGCCGCAAACGCCGTGATTGCGGAGGGGGGTGCGAAATGACCAATCGCCGAAGCCTGAACCTCAAGCTCATATTAAGCGTGCTTGCGGCGTTCCTGCTGTCGCTGGCCTTCTCGTGGTTCCTGCACGACCGTCTATCCGAGCGCGACGCGTACGCGCTCATCGACCGCACGTTCGACAACGTGCAGGACGAGCTCGCCGATTGCGTCAACGAGCGGCTCGTGCTCGTGTGCATGGCGGCCAGGGAGCAGCTTGAGGACGGACACCCTGACGATCCGGCCTCAATGCAGAAGCTCGCACGCGAGCTGCGCGTCACCGAGGTCAGCATCGCAGACGAGAAGGGCGACATCGTGCGTTCGTCCGTGGACGACTACCTCGCGCGCCCCGGAAGGCCGGCCTTCAACTTCGCCGCAACCGACGACAAGGTCGCAAACGAAATGATGGGCCTCGTAGACGGCAGGTACACTGAGTACTGCCAGCCGTTCCGCAGCAACCCTGCGAACGGCAACTGGCGCAAGTTCGTGGGAGTGTGGCGGCACGCCGGCGGATTCTTCGAGATCGGATGCGACGCGAAGGCCCTGCAGTCGCTTGCGCGCTCCACCTGCGTGGACCTCTTCCGCAATTGGCACGTCGGCGGAACGGGCGGCATCGTGGTCACCACTCCTTCCGGACTCGTCCTCTCCGACTACGAGGAGCCGAACCGCGAGGGTACGCAGTTCCAGGAACCAGACGGGGATTTCTTCTACTGGAAGTGCAAGGAAATCGAGAGCTTCCCCGTCTACGTGATGATACCGAAGGGATCTGCCGCGGTGCAGCGCGACGTCCTCGTAGGCTCGACGGCCTTGCTGAACGGCGTGGCGCTCGTGTTCGTGGCGCTGCTCGTCGGCTTCGTCATCTCCGCGTTCGTCCGACAACAGATGCGCGCGCAGGCGGCAAAGGAGATGAAGATGGCGACGGACATCCAGCTCTCAGCGCTGCCGAACGTGTTCCCGCCGTTCCCGGACGAGACGCGATTCGACATCTGGGCGTCGATGGAGACGGCGAAGGAGGTAGGCGGCGACTTCTACGACTTCTACTTCATCGGGAAGGACCGCCTGCTATTCCTCGTCGCCGACGTGAGCGGGAAGGGCGTTCCGGCGGCGATGTTCATGATGCGCGCGAAGACGCTCCTCAAGGGCGCCGAGCAGACGGGCAAGCCGATCGCGCAGGCGTTCGAGGAGGTGAACGACGCGCTCAGCGAGGGCAATTCCTCCTGCACGTTCGTCACGGCTTGGGCCGGCGAGCTCAACACGCGGACGGGGCACGTGACGTTCGTGAACGCGGGGCACAATCCGCCGGTCGTGCTGCGCGGCGGCAAGGCGGAGCTCCTTAAGTCGCGTCCCTCGCTTGCGCTCGGCGCAATGTCTGGAATCCGTTACCGTACCGGCGAGATGTGGCTTAAGCCGGGCGACGAAATCTACCTATACACGGATGGCATAGTCGAGCAACCGGACGAATCTGGGAACCTCTACGGAGAGGAGAGGATGCTCAAGGCCCTTTCGGATACGAGCCGGCATGGGAAAGACGTCCTTGACGCCGTGTTGGCGGACGTGCGCCGGTATGCGGCGGACGTCGAGCAGGCGGACGACTGCACGCAGCTCCTGATACGCTATCGCGGCGAACCGGACGTCGTCACCCGCGAATACGCTCCGACGATGGAGGATCTTGCGCGCGCCACGGACGACCTCGCCGCCGCGCTCAAGCCGGTGCCCGCAAAGGCCAAGAACAAGCTTCTCGTAGCGGCCGACGAAATCTTCGCCAACATCGTGCGCTATTCCGGCGCCACGCGCTGGTCGCTGTCCGTCGTGCTCACGCACAATCCGGAGGGAGTGCGCCTTGTCATCTCCGACGACGGAAAGCCATTCGATCCGCTCATCCACCGCGACCCCGACACGACGCTCAGCGCTGCGGAGCGCGAAGCCGGCGGACTTGGAATCCTGATCGTCAAGAAAACGATGTCGCCCGTCACCTACAGGCGGCGCAACGGCAACAACATACTTACAATAGGAAAAGACTATGGAGATTAAAACAACTACAGAAGGAACCCGGATGACCATCGCGGTCAGCGGACGGGTTGACACGGTCACGGCCCCCGAGCTCGAGGCGTCACTGAACTTCGGCGATGCGACTTGCGTGGTGATCGACCTTGCGGGCGTCCCGTACATGAGCTCGGCAGGGCTCCGACTCCTGCTCGCCTCACATAAAAAGATGCTTGCCAAGGGCGGAGAACTGCAGATCGCCAACGCGCAGGAAGCCGTTCGGGAGGTGCTGGACATCACAGGTTTCTCTGGCATCCTCAACCTTGTCTGACCTGCGGCGACTTTTCACGACAAAAACTTATTTGAAATCCCTGTTGCGCCGCGCCGCGAAAAAGGGTAAAATAGTGGCCGTGAAGAAAAGGCTAAAGTACAAGCGCATCCTCCTGAAGCTTTCGGGAGAGGTGCTCGCGAACCGCGAGACGGGCGAGTGCATCGACCCGGCGAAACTCGCGTTCATGGCCGAGCGCGTGAAGAAAATCCACGCCCTCGGCTGCCAGGTCGGCATCGTCCTCGGCGGCGGCAACATCTTCCGCGGGCTTACGGGCTCGACGCAGGGCGTGAACCGCGTGACGGGTGACTCTATGGGAATGCTCGCCACGATCATCAACGGCCTCGCGATGATGAACGCGCTTGAGGCAATCGGCGTGCCCACGCGCGTGATGACGTCCATAGAGATGCCAAAGCTCGCCGAGCCGTTCATCCAGCGCAAGGCGATCCGCCATCTCGAGAAGGGCCGCGTGGTGGTGTTTGCCGGCGGCACCGGCAACCCGTATTTTTCCACGGACTCGGCGGCCGCCCTGCGCGCGAGCGAGATCGGGGCGGACGTGCTCCTGAAGGCCACGAAGGTGGACGGCATCTACACGGCCGATCCGAAGAAGGACCCGAAGGCGAAGAAGTACGGCTCGCTCCGCTACGAGACGGCGCTCGAGAAGCGCCTCAAGGTGATGGACGCGGCGGCGTTCGCGCTGTGCATGGACAACGAGATACCTATCGTTGTGTTCGACTTCTTCGACGGCAACGCGCTCCAGGGCGTCGTGCGTGGCGAGGCGGTTGGCACCCTCGTGAGCGAGAAAGGCTGAGAATTTCAAATCAATGAGCAAAGCGGACGCTGGCTGTCCAATGTCGGATGTCCAAATCAACTTAAGAAAGGCAAAAGGAAATGGAAACAGTAAGTGAAGTCCTGAACGACGCGACGTCGAAAATCCAGAAGTCCTTCGACGCGCTCAAGGCGCAGTTCGCGGGTCTCCGCACGGGCAAGGCGTCCACTGCGATGGTGGACGGCATTCAGGCCGAGGCGTGGGGGTCCAAGCAGCCCCTCAAGAACATCGCCACGATCTCTACGCCGGAACCGCGCCAGATCAAGATCACGCCGTTCGATCCGTCGACGATCGATGGCATCATGAAGGCGATTCTCGCGGCGAACATCGGCGTGACGCCGCAGAGCGACGGCAAGGTGGTCCGCATTACGGTGCCCGAGTTGAACGAGGAGCGCCGCAAGGAGATCGTGAAGGTCGCCAAGAAGCAGGCCGAGGACCAGAAGATCGCGATGCGCAACGTCCGTCGCGACGCGAACGAGGCCCTCAAGAAGCTGGAGAAGGACAAGAAGATTTCCGAGGACGACCTCAAGCAGGGGCTCGACAAGGTCCAGAAGGCCACGGACGACGGCATCGCGAAGATCGATGCGGAGTTGAAGGCAAAGGAAGCCGAAGTGATGGCGGTCTGACCCTGTAAGGTTACGACTGTTGACGGGTAATGAGAATAAGGAGAAGTGTACATGGCAGAAGAAGTTGAAATGACGCCGGTTACGTTAGATGATACCGCAACCGTTCCGCCCAAGGTCTCTCCGTTTGGCGCGCGCCCTACGGAGACTGCTGCACCTGCGGCAGCGACGCCAGCACCAGCGACTCCGGCAGCCGCAGCTCCTACCGCCGCCGCACCCGCCGCACCCGCGGCATCGCAGGCCGGTGTCTCGACTATAAAGCTCAAACCCGTGATTCGTAAGCCGCAGATCCGCAAGCCGATCATCGGCGGGGCGAAGCCGCCCGCGCCAGCGACGACGGCAGCAGCGTCTCCGGCGGCCGCCAAAAAGGCCACTCAGAACCTAAAGGCTGTGACGGGGCCGATTCCCATGCAGGCGACTCTGCGCAAGACGGGCATTGTCGCCGAGGGTATCCTCACGCCTGCGCAGCAGCAGGCTGCGAAGTCAAAGACCTCCCGTATCTCGCTCGAATCCGCCATCGGCGTTGCGCCCGCCACGAAGGAGGCTCCGGCTCCGATGAAGACGATTCGCCTGCGTCGTCCTACTGATCTCAAGCACAATGGCCCCGCGCCGTTAGTGCCGTCGAAACCGCCAGTGTCGGAACCGCCAACCGCCGCCACTGCCGCAGAGTCGGAGGCGCCGACGGAAGGTGAAACTTCCGTTACGCAGAAGAAGACGCTGAAGCTCCACCGTCCTGGCATCGGAATCAAGCGCCCGACAATCTCCTCCACGCCTGCAGCGCCTGCTGCGTCTGCTGCGCCGGCTGGAGGCGACGTGCCTGAAATGCCCGTGGCGGATATGGCCCCTGTGGGCAACCTCTCTCCCGTCGGCATGGCCGGCGGAGAGTCGGGCAAGTCCGCAGGCGTTCCAAGCTGGGTGGCTGTGATGTCGCTCATTACGTCCATCGCCGCCCTTGCTGCGGTTGGATTCCTGATGTGGCATCTGTGGCAGGAGGGCGTAGGCCCGGTTGCCGGCGCGAACGAGATGCAGTTCATTCAGATGGACTAGGGAAGGCGCGCCATGCGTCGGTTTTGGGCACTCGCTCGGTCGGCCGCACTTGAGGCGCTGGCCGAACCGCTTTCTGCAATTCTTTTCCTCGTTGCGCTTCTGGCAGTGCATCTTCTGCCCGTCTTCCACCTGCACCAGTTCGGCGAGGCTGGGCGTCTGTCGCGCGAATGCGGCTTCTCCGCTCTGCTCGTGTTCGGACTCGTGTTTGCCACGTCGGCGGCCGTCCATGCGATTGGACGCGAGCTTGAAAGCGGAACGGCTGCGGCGGCGCTTGCGCGCCCCGTGCCGCGCTCGATGTTCTTCTGCGCGAAGGTCGCCGGTGTGCTGGCCGCGTTCGCGCTGTTCCTTCTCTCCGTGGCAGGGGCAACGCTGCTCTCTGTCGTCACGTCGCAGATGGGACGAATAGTCACGCAGGGCGACGTGCTCGTGTGGGGACCCGGAGTGGCGGCTGGCGCCGGTGGAACGTTGCTTGCGTTCGCGCTTGCGGCGCTGGGGAACGGCATCCTGAGGACGCGCTTCTGCGTTGGGGCGTGTTTGCTGATGGCGCTCGCACAACCGGTGGCGCTCGCCGGCATCCTGTTTTTCAACCATTCGCCTGTGCCATGGTCACTGTTGCCCGCGCTGGGCGTGCTGGCCATGGGCTGCTCGGTGTTCGTGGTCATGGCGGGCGCGCTCGCGGTATGCCTCAAGCCGGCGGCCGTATCGGCGCTAATGACCGTGGCGGTACTGCTGTCGTTCGTCCGTCCGCTGCGAGCCGTGATGCCGGACATCAACCGCTTTTGGCTTGTCGACGCCTTTACATCAGGCGGGACGATTCCGGCGCGGGAACTTTGCGCTGCCGCAGGGGCTGGCGCGTTGCTGGTCGCGTTCTGGCTAGTTGTCGGCTCCGTGCTGCTTGCGAGAAGGGAGATTCCATGAGCGAACCCGTTGTGGAGATCAAAGGACTGCGAAAGACGTTCCGCGACTTCTGGCTGCGTCCCGTGGCCGAGGCCGTGCGTGGCATAGACCTGACCGTTGAACGCGGAGACGTATTCGGCTTGTTGGGGCCAAATGGTTCCGGGAAGTCCACGACCATCAAGATGATCCTTGGCCTTCTTGCGCCGTCGGGCGGCACCATACGTCTGTTCGGGCTCTCGCCCCGCGCCCGTGCGGCGCGTGCGCGCCTCGGATACCTGCCTGAGCTTTCCTACCTGCATCCGTTCCTCACGGCGCGTGAGACGATCCGATACTATGCGGGGCTTTCGTCGCTCGACCGCCGCACCGCGAAGAAGCGCACGGAAGAACTGCTGGAGCGCGTTGGCCTAGCGTCTGTCGCCGACCGCGCGGTGGGAGGGTTTTCTAAGGGCATGGCCCGCCGCGTGGCGCTCGCCGCGTCGCTCGTATCGAATCCGGAACTGCTCGTCCTCGACGAGCCGACGTCCGGACTCGACCCCATCGGCACGCGCGACGTGAAGGAACTCATCCGCACGCTGGCGAAGGACGGCGTGACGGTGCTGATGACATCGCACCTGCTTGCCGACACCGAGGACGTCTGCTCCAAGATCGCGATCCTCTCGCACGGACAGGTCGCCGCCATCGGACGCACTGCCGACCTCCTCACGCGCACGCAGGACGCCCGTTTCACGGTGGAGGGCCTCGCGGAGGATGAGGCGCGCGCGCTGGCGGACGAACTTGCGCGCCGCTACGGAAAACCTGTCGCGTTCGACCACCCAAGCGTGCCGCTTGAGAAGTTCTTCGCAGAAGCGGTGGGGGCTGCGCGTGGCTGAGTCCTTCCTGCTTGCATGGCGCGCGCTTGTGCGCGGGCATGTCCTGACGGCGCTTCTTGCGCTGACGGCGCTTGCGCATCTGTTCCTTCCTGCGCTGGTGCGGTCCGACGGTACTGCGGCTGGCGCCCGCGAGGTATTCCTGAGGGCCGTACCAGGCGGCGTGTACATGGTTCTTTGCGTGGCGTTGCTCGCTTGCGCCTGCGGCTTAGTGGCGCGTGCGCGCGAATCGCACCGTCTCGCCCTCGCGGCCGTGCGTCCGGTTTCCGCCGGCGCGCTCCTCTTCGGGCCTTTCCTTGCGCTTGTCGCGGTTGCCGCAGTGGTGCTTGCCTTCAACGCGGGATTGACCTGCGCGCGCGGGGGCTGGACGGACTGCCGGCACGTCTACGCGCCCGTGCTGGAGCCACCTGAGACGGTGGCGAAGCAGATGCTGCAGGATATCCTCGCGGACACGAACACCCCGCGCGAGATTCGCACGGCTCCTCGCCACAGACTGCTATCCATCCTCACCGGTCGCGAAATCGACCGCTACGAGAACATCCCTCCGACATGCACAGCCTCGTGGCCGTTCCCGGACGAGGCGGCGGCATCCGACGGCGCTACCGCGCGCATTCGATTCTCCACCCAGTTCAACATGCGCTCGGAGCTTTCCGGCGTCGTCACGCTCGGACCGTGGTCAGCCGTGGTGAGCAACAATACGCAGTCAGTCCTTGAAATTCCGCTTGTCCGTCCGCCAGGCCATGGCGCGGGATGGGATACAAAGTTGAGTTTCCACAATACGGGCAAAACCACGGTGATGCTCAGACCTCGACGCGACGTGGAGGTACTTACGCCGGCGGACTCCTTCGTGATGAACACGCTGCGAGCGACATGCGAGATGCTGTGCGTGGTCGCGTTCCTCTGCGCGTTCGGGCTTTTTCTATCTGCGTCGCTGTCGCGTCCGGTGGCGATCTTCACGGCGCTCGTCATGCTCGTCGTAGTCGAAATGGCGCCTGCGGTGGTGGCGCAGTATCCAGACACTTTGGATTTGCCGATGTCAGACAGGATGGGACTCTGGCTCTCGCATGCCGTGGCCTTTGCGACTTCCGCGCTCGCGGAGCCGCAGCCGATTTCCGACCTGGCCACGGGTACGTGCGTTGAATGGTCCACGTTGGCCCGTACTGCATTTGTGGACGCAGTGGTTGCTCCGCTCGTGCTGCTCTCGCTCGCGGCGTACATCGTGCGCCGCCGCGCCTCTTGATGGAAGGCGGGCTAGGCGTCTAGCGTCCGCAGTAGACGCGCTCGACGCGGTTGCCGAAGGAGCAGATGATGTCGTAGGCGTGGGTGCCCTTGAGGGCGGCCCAGTCGTCGGGCGTGATGGCGTACTTGCCGCGTCCGCCGAGGCATACCACCTCGTCGCCGGGTTTCACGTGGGGGACGCGCGAGACATCCACGGTCGTGTAGTCCATTGAGATGCGTCCGATTACAGGACACGGTACGCCGTCGATCAGTACGTGGCCTCGGTTCGTGAGGGCGAGGGGAAGTCCATCCGCATAGCCGGCTGAGATTGTCGCAACGCGCGTGCGTTTCGCGAGGCACCATGTGCGTCCGTAGCCGAGCGTAGTGCCGGCGGGGAGGTCGCGGACCTGCGCGACGCGGGTCTTTAGGGTGAGGACCGACTCCACGTTGAGCGCGCGGCGTCCGTTGGGGTCGAAGGAGCCGTGCAGGTTGATGCCTGTGCGCACCATCGTGAAGGGGCGCTTTGCGGCGCGCGGGAAGTTGTTGATTGCGTCCGAGGCGGCGATGTGGATGGTCTTGAAGCGGATGCCGTCGCGCGCGACGTCCTTGAGTATGGCGCAGAAGAGGTCGATCTGGTCGTTCGAGAACTCGTTCGCTGGGTCGTAGGCCATGGGGCAGTGGGAGAAGATGCCGGCGCAGTCGAGGTTGGGGAGGCGCTTCACGGCGCGGATCACGCGGGGGGCGTCCGAGGCGAGGATGCCGAGGCGGCCCATGCCTGTGTCGAGCTTGAAGTGGACGGTGGCGGTGCGTCCGAGCTTCCGCGCGGCGGTGCTAATTAGCTTCGCTGTGGGGAGGTCGATCACGGGAAGGGTGACGCCGGCCGCAACCATCGGCTCAATCTCGTCGGGCAGGATGGAGGAGAGTATCTGCACGGGTTTCTTCCCGCCCGCAAGCTGAAGGGCCTCGAACGGTTCTGCCACGCCGAACCCGGCGCAGTCGGTCTCGGCGAGGGCGGCCGCGTAGGGCATCACGCCGAGACCGTAGGCGTTTGCCTTCAACACGCAGAGCACCTTCAGCGGCTTCACGGCCGCGGCGATCTTCGCGTAGTTCGCGCGCAGGCGGGATACGTCGATCTCCACCCACACGCGCCTTTTCAGATTGCTTTTCATCTCAACATCTTTCATATCTGCCTCCATACGGCAAAGGCCGCGCAGTCGCGGCCTCGCGCCGATGGGCGATAGATTATCATTTTCCCCCGTGCAGGTCAAGAGGTCCTGTGCGCATGAGTAAGTGGGCGGAGGTCGCGCTCTGGACAGGGTAGTCCGTATGGCTCTGCGGCTTCGCACGGAAGGAATATGATATAATATTTGCCGATGAAATCTAATTGTCGAGAAATGCCATATACAAGGATTCGTCCAATGAAAACAATCCAAAGACATGTTCTCGCCGCAGTGGTTGCGGCGTTCGCTTCGGGAATGCTCTCTTGCTTCGCAGGAGACGTCGACTGGATTTCCGCTGAACTGGCGAAACCCGTCCTGGGCGCTGACGCGGCAAGGTCGTCATGGCGTACGGTGTTGGCGGAGATCGAGCGGGCGGATGCCGCATGTGATGCGGCTTGGCGGCGAATGAAGACGCGCGAGGAGCTGCAGCAGTACGGAAAGAATCTGCGAAGCCGCATGATTCGCGCCATGGGCGGTTTTCCGTCCGAGCGGTGTCCGCTGAACGCGCGCACGGTTGCCGTCCGGAAGCGCGACGGCTACACGGTGGAGAACGTCCTGTTCGAGAGCTGGCCCGGCGTTCATGTTACCGCCAACCTCTATCTGCCCGACGCCACGCGCTTCCCGCCGCCATATCCCTGCGTGCTGATTTCCTGCGGACACAGCGGCGAGGGGAAGTCCGCCGCCAACTACGGCAGGGGCGGGGTGATGTCCGCCCGCGCCGGCATCGCGGCGTTGGTGGTCGATCCGTTCGCGCAGGGCGAACGTGTCCAGCAGCGCGGGAAGAACCTTGCGCTCAACTGGGATGAGCACAACCGCATCGGCTCGCTGGCCGTCCTTCTCGGGGGCGGGTTCCCGCGTTTCCGCGTGTGGGACGCGATGCGCGCGCTCGACTATCTCGAGACGCGTCCCGACATCGACGCCAAGGCGCTCGGCTGCATGGGGAATTCGGGCGGCGGGAACGTCACGGCCTTTCTGCAGGCGGTCGATCCCCGGCTTGCGGCGACGGCGCCCGCCGGATACATCTGTTCCTTTGCCCGGGCGGCCGAGAAGGCGTCGATCGGTCCCGGGGACGCATGCCAGAACATCTTCGGACAGCTGTCGTTCGGCTTGAACCACGCGTCGTTCTGCCTCATGTCCGCGCCGCTGCCCGTGCGCGTGCAGGCCTATCGCGGCGACATCGTCTTTCCCTTCGACGGCACGCGGCACACCGTCGAACTTGTCGAAGACGTGATGAAGCGTCTCGGCTGGGGAGAGCGCTTCGGCATGACGGACATGGAGGGTGGCCACCTCTGGTACGAGGGGAGCCGCGCGTCTTCCATCGACTGGATGAAGCGCTGGCTTCGCGGGGACGCCTCGGCGCTTGCGCGGATGACGGAGGAGTATCGCACGCTCAACAAAGGCTTCGACAAAAAGACGTCTGACTGCGGGCCGGGCAAGTCCGATGGTTCCTCGTGCGGAGGCGGGGGCGTGTTGTCGCTGCCTGGCGAGCGTACGGTGTACGATGTCATGCGCGACGACCTGAAGGCGGCGGTTTCCGCGCGGAAGGGCAAGGTCACGCCTGCCGACGTGCGGCGCATCGCCGGCATCGCCGAACCGGGCGCCGTGCCGCTCAGGCGCATCGAGATTTCGGAAGAGACGCGCGGCGGTGTGCGAATCGTCCGCGAGGCGTATGTGCGGCCGGACGGGCTGAAGCTTCCCGCTGTTGTGTTCATCCCGGCCAAGATATCGGGTGCGCCGGTCATCGCCTTGAATGCCGCTTCCCGCAAAAACAGCGCGGAGGCCGTGGCGAAGTACATGGCAGCCGGCCGCCCCGTGATGTCCATCGACCTGACGGGGACAGGGGAAATCGGACAGTACGGAAGGAAAAAAGGGGGAAGTTATTACTCGCGGAAGGGACGGGACGAGGAGCTTTCCGTGTTGCTCTATGCGCTTGGCCAGTCGCTTGTGGGGCGTCAGGCCGCTGAACTTCAGGAAGTGGCGCTGGATCTGAAACGGAGGTTCGGGGCGTCGCCGTATACCTTTACGCGTGGGCGCATGGCCGTCGCCGCAGCCCACGCATTCGCCGTGAACAAGGGACTGTTTGGAAAGGTCGAATGTGTCAACCCGCCGCCGTCATGGTCGGAATCGGTCAGGAAAGCGCTCGACACGCCAATGTCCATCTGCGTCAACGGTGCGCTTCTGTCTTACGACTGGACGGAACTTACTTCGGGCAATTTACCAGACTAGTGTCAATAGAATGTGTTTGGAGTTGTGCCGACCTTTACTGTGAAGGTAAGAGCGACTGTAGAATACTTGAACGGAAATCTCTACTCTCAACTGTGTGAACGCTATTTTCCTACGGTGTACGAGCCCTAGACCAGATGTGTACGTGAGAATCTTCAACGGTGGAAGTAGTTGTTTCGTCGCCGAATATCATTGATTTGCCGCCGAATTGACATTTATTCGGCGGCAAATATTTGGTATAATGGCGGCAAGTTTCAGTTGGACACAGGGTAAGGACGGCATTTCACATGCAGTCCGTCCCTCTGACGCGACGAACAAAGGAGAAAAACACATGCAGAAGCACATAAAGATCAAGGCTGTCACCCGCGAGAAGGATGCCGCCGGGAAGTTTCAGACCAACCTGACGCCGAACGCGACCCTTGAGGGAAAAAAACTCATCGAGCGGTGGGCGGATTTTTCCCGATTGAACGCCGCGCAGGCGGAGACAACGTTGGTACTGCTGAAGGGCTTCATCCTGGATGAGCTGGCCAAAGGCAATAAGCTCGACTTCGGGCTGGTGTCGTTCTATCCAAGGCTGTCCGGCGCGCTTTCCAGCCGCGATTCCTCGCCTGAAGCAGAGGGGCTTTACGTGCGCGGGGCGGTGAAGGCGAGGCGTCCGCTGATGAACGGGCTGAAGGACAAGCTGGAGGCGGTGAATGGTCTCACAACGGTTCAGGCGCACATCTACAACGTCTTTGACAAGACGGCAAAGCGCTTTGACGTGCTGGCAACCGGCCATGTCCTGAGCGTTGCCGGCTACGACATCCCCGTGGACGCCGCGAAGGAAGACGAGGGCGTGTGGCTGGAACGGCGGACGCACAAGGGTTACGAGCGCGTGGCGAAGGGAAGGGTCGTCGGCT
>CAMKJU010000023.1 GCA_946413265.1 uncultured Lentisphaerota bacterium | reverse complement strand
GTCAAGGTCGTTCCCGAAATCGAGATGCCCCGCCACTTCGGCGCGGCCCTGCGCGCCTATCCGCAGTTCCGCTGCGACAGTCCCGACCGCGCCCAAAACAAGAGCGTGATGTGCGTCGGCAATCCGGAGTGCATACGCTTCGCCGAGAAGGTTCTGGACAGGGTGTGCGAGCTGTTTCCGTCCGACGTGATCCACATCGCCGGCGACGAGTGCCCGCGCAACTTCTGGAAGGGATGCCCGCGGTGCCAGGCGCACATCAGGCGCGAGGGGCTCAAGGGCGTGGAGGACATGCAGCCGTGGCTCACGCGGCACCTCGTGACGTATCTCGAGAAGAAGGGACGCCGCGCGATCGGCTGGGACGAAATCTTCCTTTCATCGTCGTGGGAGAAGTGGAGCGACTTCATGAAGGCGGGCGGCGATTCGTTCAACACGTTTCTTCCCAAGACGACGATGGGCATGTGCTGGCGTCCGTGGGGCGCGGGCGCGCGCGCCGCGAACAGGGGCTACGAAATCGTGCGCTGTCCCACGTCGTACTGCTACTTCGACTACAGCCAGGAACTCGCCGAAGATCCGTTCCCGTATCTGGGGCGGGGCGTGACGCTCGAGAAGGTGTACCGCTTCGACGTGCTTGAAGGCGTCGAACCGCAGGCGCGCAAGAACGTGGTGGGCGGGCAGTGCTGCAACTGGGCGGAGTGTACGTTGGGGCGCGTCGACCTCGAATGGAAGCTCTGGCCGCGCGCGCTCGCGCTCTCGGAGGCGCTCTGGACGTATCCCGATCCGAAAAAGCGCGATTTCACGGAGTTTTCGAAACGCGCCGCCGTACACCGCCTCCGCCTCATCCGCTCGCGCGTCAACTGCGCCCCGTTGAAGTAGCGGATAACTTTGATTATTGCTTTCGCTATTGGGAGATTAGGAGTCTTGGAGATAAGGAGAATTTTTAAAATATTCCAGAGGGTAAGATGAGTGGTCGCAAAAACGATGAACATGAAAAGTTTTCGTTCTTTCGAGAAAAGTTTTCAAGTTCGCCGTAAAATGTGATATAATTATTCACGAAAGCGGTTAATAGGAGATTTTAACTGGATGATTCATAGGCCGAGATACAAAAAGTGGCTAGATGAGTTTCGTGAGAAGAAACTCATCAAGGTACTTACTGGACTTAGGCGGTCCGGCAAATCGACGATTCTTGACATGTATGTTGAATCTCTCAAGGCATGTGGCGTCGCAGAGAACAGGATTGTCTATATAAACTTTGAGATGCTGGAATCTGAACCGTTGACTGATCCCGTCAAATTACACAAGAAGATTCTTGATTCGCTTGTACTAGGTAAGATGACTTATGTGTTTCTTGACGAGGTACAGCATGTGACGGAGTATGAGAAAGTGATGGATAGCCTGTATGTGAGGGAGGGCATCGATCTTTACATCACAGGCTCGACCGCCGATTTGCTTTCGTCTGAAATTGCGTCGCGTCTGACCGGACGATACGTTGAGATAAATGTATTGCCCCTTTCGTTTAAG
Organism: uncultured Lentisphaerota bacterium; assembly: GCA_946413265.1. GTDB lineage: Bacteria > Verrucomicrobiota > Kiritimatiellia > RFP12 > UBA1067 > RUG572. The sequence goes on along the minus strand of CAMKJU010000023.1, from coordinate 45,548 downwards.
GAATACGTATCCGGAAGGGGAAACACTGGCGGAGATGTCAGACCGGAAAGGTGGACGACAGGGAGGTCGACTTTGTCGTGCAAGGCGATGACGGACGCATGAGATACATTCAGGTTGCCGTCAGCGTTGCTGACGAGGAAAAGCTGAAACAGGAGCTCGCCGTGTTCGAGGCGATCAAAGACAATTACCCCAAGTATCTCCTGACACTCGACGACGTGTTCGTTGCAGACCACGACGGCATACGCACGTTGAACATCATCGATTTCCTGCTTGAAAGGACCAATGTCAATGAAGAAAGCGATATTGGTTAGCGGATGTTCGGGCGACAAGTCGACGCGAAGTGGTTTTGTGGGTTTAGGTGGTGAAAATGACTCGTAACTACATCGGCATAGACGGCGGGGGGACGAAGACGGCGGCCGTTTTCTTCGACGAGAAAGGGCGCGTGCTTGCGAGGCATACTGCCGGGCCTTGCAATCCAAACGTGCTCGGCTTCGACGAAAGCATCGCGCGCGTGAAGGATATCGTCGCGACACTGACGCAGGGCGAGACGCGTTCCGTCGCGGCCATCTACATCGGCACGGCGGGAATCTTCACGAAGGACGACGGACCGCGCTTCGCCGCCGCCGTTTCACGTGCGTGCGGCGTGGAAAGGGTGAAGTGCGAGAACGACGTGATGAACGTGGTTGCCGCCGCGACGGACGCCGACCGGTGCGTGGCGGGCGTGAGCGGTACGGGCATGATCGTGTATGCGAAGGAGCCGGACCGCGTCACGCGCCTTGACGGATGGGGGTATCTGCTGGGGCTCGGCGGCAGCGGGTACGACATCGGACGCGACGTGATCCGCGCAGCGGTCGGCGAGTCGGAAGGCACGTCCGCCGCGACGGCGCTTACGCCGCTTGTCGAACGCAAGGCGGGCATGACGCTTGAGAACCTTGTTCTCGAAGTCTATCGACACGAACCCGCGTTTGTCGCGTCGTTCGCACCGCTCGCGTTCGAGGCGGATGCGATGGGGGATGAGGTCGCGAGGAATATCCTTGCCGCAAATGCGCGCGCCTTCGCGGAGGTGCTGAATCGTGCGGCGGAACTGTACGACTGCGGGAACGAAGTCGTCGTCTCCGGCGGAATCGCCACGAACGCCCGTTTCGGGGAACTGCTTGCGAAGGAACTCAACGAGGGACTGCGCCTCGTCGTGCCGTCGTGTCCACAGGTCATCGGCGCCTGCATCAACTGCGCCCGTTTCTGCGGCGTGGATTCGGCGCCGCTCCGTGCGCATGACGAGGCGGCGTCTTCGCAGCGGTGAGCCTTTTTGGTATAATCTGCGCATCGAAAAGAAGAACGAGGAGATGAAATGAATAGAAGAGAGTTCCTGTTCGGGGCGGCTGCGGCCGCCGGGGCGATGTCCGCGTTTGCGGCAAATGGCGCGCCGGGTGGCGCGGCGAAACCGGCGCAGGAGAAGGTCCGCCTCCGCATCGCGCACCTGACCGATCCGCAGTTCGGGTTCGGTCCGGGCAAGTCGGCGGCCAAGAAATACGCGGCCGACCTTGCGCGCTTCGAGCGCGAGATCGAGATCGTCAACGACATGAAGCCGGACCTCGTGCTGATCACGGGCGACCTGACGAACAACTACAACGACGTGACGAGGGACTGGCCGCGTCTGCTCGGCAAGTTCAAGGTGCCGCTCGCCGTCGCGCCGGGCAACCACGACCTCGGCAACTCCATCACGAAGCCGGTCCTCGATCGGTACCTTTCCGTGTTCGGCTACGACTACAAGGCGTTTGACGTCAAGGGGTGGCACATCATCGTGGGCAACACGCAGTTCTGGCGCAAGACGGATCTCGTGGAGGAGAAGGCCCGCTACGAAGCGTGGCTGAAGGACGAATGCAAGAAGGCGAAGGCATTCGGCGGGCGCGTGCTGTTCGCCGGACACATCCCGCCGTTCGCCGACAAGCCGAACGAAGGGGATACCTACGAGAACTACCCGAAGGCCGGACGCGCCGCGCGCATGGAGATGTACCGCGCCGCCGGCGCGCGGTTCTTCCTCGCGGGCCACACGCACCGCTTCATCGCCCACGGCTGGAAGGACCTCACGATCCTCAACCCCGAGACGACGAGCACCAACTTCGATAGTCGGCCGCACGGTTTTCGTCTGTTCGACATCGCGGACAAGTACGACTACTCCTACAACTTCGTCAAGGTCCGTTAACCAGAAAAGGAAGCACGGCGATGTTCAAGACGGAAATGCGCAATCCGAAGACGACGCATCTCGACCGCATGACGACGGCCGAGATGCTGCGCGTGATTCAGGAAGAGAACTACAATGCCGTCAAGGCGGTGGATGGTTGCCTTGATGCGGTGGGACGTGCTGTCGACGCCGTGACGGAAGCCTTGCGGAAGGGTGGGCGCCTCATCTACGTCGGCGCGGGGACGTCCGGACGGCTCGGTGTCCTCGACGCCTCCGAGGCGTGTCCCACGTTCGGCGTGCCGGAGGGCACGATCGTGGGCGTGATGGCGGGCGGCGTGGAGGCGCTGCACCGCGCGGGCGAACCGGAGGAGGACAGCGCGGCGTTCGGCGAGCGGGACCTCAAGGCCGTGAACCTCACTTCCGCCGACTGCGTGGTGGGTATCAGCGCGGCAGGTGGTGCGGAGTACGTGCTCGCGGCGGTCGGGTATGCGAAGTCGCTCGGGTGCGTCACGGTGGGGCTCACGTGCAACGAGGGGTCGCCGCTCGCGGAGCTGGCGGACATCGCGATCGTCACGGATACTGGGGCCGAGGTCGTAACGGGCTCGACGCGCATGAAGGCCGGTACGGCGCACAAGCTTGTCCTCAACATGCTCTCCACCTGCTCGATGGTGCATTTGGGGAACGTCTACGAGAACATGATGGTCAACCTCCGCCCGACGAACGACAAGCTGCGCGCGCGGATGATCGGCATCGTCGCCGAGATCCGCAAGGTCGACCGCAACGAGGCGCGCGTACTTCTTGACCGTTTTGGCTGGAGCATCAATGCGATCATCGAGCAAACCTGAGCACTCAGCAACTCAAAGCATAAAGGCAGAGGAAAAATGAAAAGCAACAATATGCCGCGCAGAAGTTTCATGAAGTACGGTCTCGTCGCGGCGGCCGTTCCAACCATCGTGCCACGTCACGTGCTTGGCGGACCCACTGCCCCTAGCAACCGCATCACGCTCGGATGCGTGGGCATTGGCGGCGTTGGACACAGCCAGATTCAGGCGCATGCCAAGGCTGGGTTCCAGGTGGAGGTGCTGTGCGACGTGGATGACGTCCACGCCAAGAAGACGTACGACAAGTTCCCGCAAGCGCGTCGTTACCGCGACTTCCGCGAGATGCTTGCGAAGGAGGGCGACAAGATTGACGCCGTATACTGCGGCACGCCAGACCACACGCACGCCTTCGTGACGCTCGCCGCGCTTCGCGCGAAGAAGCACGTATGCTGCGTGAAACCCCTCACGCGCTCGATGGAGGAGTGCTACCTCGTGGTCGAGGAGGCGAAGAAGGCCGGCGTCGCTACGCAGGTCACGGCCACGCCCTGCACGAGCGAGAACGCATGCCGCGTGTGCGAGATCATCGCCTCGGGGATTCTCGGCGACATCGTGGAGGCGCACGCCTGGACGAACCGTCCCACGTGGCCGCAGGGCATGCCGTCGTATCCCGATTTCACGTCGCCCGTTCCGAAGACGTTCGACTGGGACCTGTGGCTAGGATCGGCGGAGAAGCGTCCGTACGCCCACCGCTGGCCGGCGAACAATCCCATCGTGAAGATGGCGCCGGGGGCGTGGGGACGCGACGTCGTCTACCATCCATTCAACCACCGCGGCTGGTACGACTTCGGCGCGGGCGCGCTCGGCGACATGGGCTGCCACCAGGCTAATACCTTCTACCGCGCGCTGAACCTCGGGCATCCCTCGATGATCAGCGCCACGAGCACGCGCCTCAGCGATGTCGCGTTCCCGCTTGCGAGCATCGTGACGTACGACTATCCGAAGCGCGGAGGATTTCCTGAGCTGCGTCTCGTGTGGTACGACGGACTCATCAAGCCGCCGGTGCCGAAGGAGATGAAAGGCAAGGGACTCTCGAAGGAGGGCGTGCTGTACGTCGGCACGAAGGCGACGATGCTCGTTGCCGGACTGGTGGACGGCATCCGCATCCTTGACCCTGCGCTCAACGAGAAGGCAAAGACAATCCCGCGCACCCTGCCGCGTCGTGGCGACATCAGCAAGGAGTGGCTGACTGCGTGCAAGGGCGGCGAGAAGGCCGGCTGCAACTTCGACTGGGCGCTGCTCATCACGGAGTTCGTGCTGCTCGGCAACCTGGCAGTGCGCACGGGACGCGCCGTCGCGTTCGACCCCAAGACGCTGCACGTGACGAACAACGCGGAAGCCGACGCGCTCATCCGCCTCAAGTACTACAACGGCTGGAGCCTTTCGTAGCGGATACATGGCGCCGTCCTGCATCTCCGTAATCTTGCTGTTCGCCGTCCTGCACGCGGCGGCGTACGGCATGGCATTCACGAATCCCGTGTGGCGGGTCAATACGCCCGATCCTACCTGCTGGCGGGCGAACGGCAGTTACTACCTCACCTCCACCGCCGGAGCGCTGTTGAAGAGTCCTGACCTCGTCCACTGGCGGACCATAAGCAAAGACTTCCTCGCCCCTGGTGAACGCGCGCGCGTGAAACGTACCTGGCGCGGGATATGGGCACCCGACGTGGTGCGCATCGGCAACGTATGGAATCTCTACGTCTCGTATTGGAATGGCGCGGAGGACACGGCCATCGCTGTCTACACGAGCGACCGTCCAGAAGGTCCGTTCACGAACGGCGTGATCGTGACGGACGGGCGAGTGACGGGCATCTTCGACACGATTGACCCCGAAGTGGTGAAAGACCCGGAAACGGGGAAGGTGTGGATGTTCTTCGGCTCAGTTGGTAAGGTACACCGCGTGGAACTGACGGCGGACGGGCGCGCGCTTGCACCGGGTGCCAAATACGTTCACGTGGCGGGGCTTCACGCAGACGATCCCAAAGCGCATCCGCACCGCCGCCGCGTGTTCGAGGGCACGTACCTGTATCGGCGCAAGGGCTGGTGGTATCTCTTTGCAAGTTCGGGCGAATACAACAACGGCACGTATGCCGTCGTGGTGGGGCGCGCGCGGCGGATCACTGACGATTTCACGGACCGCGCCGGACGGCTGATGAAGGAAGGTTTTGCCGAGAAGATTCTCAGCTCGCGGCCGGGCGATCGATTTTACGGACCCGGACACAACGGCGAAATCTTTACCGCGCCGTCCGGGCGCACGTACATGGTCTACCACTGCCACGACCGGGAAATCGCGCCTTACAAGCCAGACGGCTACAACCCGCGTCCGCTCTTCCTGCAGGAAATCTTCTGGGACGCGGAAGGTTGGCCGTATTTCGAGACAGGACGCCCCGCCGCGACGGGCGAGTTTCGCTGATCAGCAGTCGAGAATAAAGTCCTCAACGAGCCCGGACATTACGCCCTGTGCGGTTTTCGTGGCGGCGAGGACCTCCTCGTGGCAGAGGGGGCGCGGAGAAATGCCGGCGGCGAGGTTCGAGACGAGCGAGAGTCCCGCCACCTGGATGCCGCATGCGCGCGCGAAGACGGCTTCGGGGACCGTGCTCATGCCCACAACGTCGGCGCCGATGTGTCCGTATGCGCGGATTTCGGCGGGCGTCTCGAAGACCGGGCCTGACGTAAATGCGTAGATTCCCTCCATCACGCGCAGGCCGCGTCTGTTCGCGGCGCCGTGCAGCACGTCGCGCAGGTGCTTGGTGTAGACCTCCGTCATGTCGGGGAAGCGCGGTCCCCAGCCTTCGACGACGGGGCCGATGAGCGGGTTGATGCCTACGGTGTTGATGTGGTCCTTTAGGATCACGAAGTCGCCTGGCTTGAGCGCGGGGTTGATGCCGCCTGCCGCGTTCGTGAGAAGGAGCTTAGTTCCGCCCATGCGTCGGAGCAGCTCTACGGGGAATACGACCGTCTCCCAGCCCACGCCCTCGTACCAGTGGCGGCGTCCGCAGAAGGCGGCCACGCGCCGTCCGGCGCGTTCGTACAGCCAGAACTCGCCGGTGTGTCCCACGACGGTCGCGGCGCCGAGTCCGGGGATGTCCGCGTAGGGAATGCGCGCGAACGTGCGGTCGGCTGAAAGCGCGTCGGCCCAGCCGCTGCCAAGCACAATCGCGACATCCGGCGGACGTTCGAAGCAGACGTCTGGCAGGAAGTCTGCCATGCGGTCAAACAATTTCAAATCCATTATGCACCACCTTTCTTTGATCGGCTGGCGATATGATACCATATTTGCGGACATGCGGGATGCGTTTTTTTTTCTGGCCACCTTACATTTTTGTCGTATCGGCGGCGTTTTGGGGTTGCGCGTTGCGCGGAGACATGCAATAATAGGGGCGTTCCTGACCATCAAAGGACATCGACATGAAAGAAATAGAAGGAAAGCTTACGGCCAAAGGCCTGAAAATCGCGCTCGTGGCGAGCCGGTTCAATTCGTTCCTCGTGGAGCAGCTCGTGAAGGGCGCGGCGGACGCGTTCAACCGCCTCGGCGGCGACGCCGCGGGGCTCGTGCTCGTGCGCGTGCCGGGTGCCTACGAAATCCCCGTGACGGCGAAGAAGCTCGCCGCGTCGAAGAAGTTCGACGCCGTGGTGGGCCTCGGCGCGGTCGTGCAGGGTGCGACGGCGCACGCCGCGCTCATCAACGAGACGACGGCGCGCGCGTTCACGGAGATCGCGCTCGAGACGGGCGTGCCCGTCGTGGATGGCGTGGTGAGCGCCGAGAACCTCGAGCAGGCGGTCGAGCGCTGCGGCACCAAGCAGGGCAACAAGGGCTTTGCGGCGATGCAGGCGGCGATCGAGCTCGCGAACGTCCTGAAGCAGATTTGACAACCAACCAAACACCAAAGAAAAAGGAAAAACCAAAATGGCAGTAAAGAAAGTTGCGTTTCTGACGGCCGGCGGACTCGCGCCGTGCCTCAGTTCCTCGATCGGATTCCTGATCGACACGTACACGAAGAAAGCTCCTGAAGTGGAGATGATCGGCTACATCAACGGTTACATGGGCCTCCTGAAGGGCGAGTCCATTCCCGTGACGCCGGAAGTGCGCAAGAACGCGCTCCTCCTCACGCAGCACGGCGGCAGCCCGATCGGCAACAGCCGCGTGAAGCTCACGAACGTGAAGGACTGCGTGAAGCGCGGCCTCGTGAAAGAAGGCGAGGATCCGCTCAAGGTGGCGGCCGACCAGCTCGTTAAGGACGGCGTGGACGTACTGCACACGATCGGCGGCGACGACACGAACACGACCGCGGCCGATCTCGCGGCCTATCTCGCGAAGAACAACTACAAGCTCATCGTGGTGGGGCTCCCGAAGACGATCGACAACGACGTCTACCCGATCAAGCAGTCCCTTGGCGCCTACACGGCCGCCGAGGAGGGCGCGAAGTTCTTCGCGAACGTCGTGAAGGAGAACAGCGCCAATCCGCGTTCGCTCATCATCCACGAGGTGATGGGTCGCAACTGCGGCTGGCTCACGGCGTTCACAGCGATCTACTACACCAAGCTTCTCAAGCGGCGGATCAAGTTCCTGCCGGAATTCGGCCTCACCCGCGAGCGTCAGTCGATCCACGCGGTGTACGTGCCCGAGTCGCGCGTCAACTTCGCGTCCGAGGCCGAGCGCCTGCGCAAGATCATGGACAAGTACGACTGCGTGAACATCTTCGTCTCCGAGGGCGCCTGCGTCAAGGAGATCATCAAGGAGATGCAGAAGCGCGGCGAGGAAATCCCCATGGACGCCTTCGGCCACCCGCGCCTCGACAAGGTGAACGTTGGCCAGTGGTTCGCGAAGCGCTTCGGCGAGCTGCTGGGCGCGGAGAAGACGCAGGTGTTCAAGAGCGGCTACTTCGCCCGCTCGGCCGCGCCGTGCAAGAAGGACCTCCAGCTCATCCAGCTCTGCGCCGAGAAGGCCGTCGAGTGCGCACTCGCGGGCGTTGGCGGCGTCATCGGCAAGGACGAGGACCACCACAACGACCTCCGTGCGTGCGAATTCGAGCGTATCAAGGGCGGCAAGCCGTTCAACGTGCGCAACTCGCGCTTCCGCAAGCTCCTGGTCTCCATCGGCCAGCCGCGTCCGCGCAAGACCCGCGTCGTGAAGAAGTAACCTAAAGGTGGAGCCTAAAGAAATGGCAGAAGCAGAGAAAGAAAATTCCGCGCCGGTTCGCGGCGTGGTCGTGGAGTTCGACTTCACGGCAATCGACGGAGGCCAGCTCCTGTTCGACACGGCGAAGAAGATCCTCGCCGCGAAGGGCGTTGACCTCACGATCAAGCTTGAGGCGCTGCACCTCGCTGGCGGCAACTACCAGGGCGGACTCGCCGAGCTGTTCCGCACGCTCGACAAGAAGTGCGACGCGGCCGCCACGGCTCGCGACCTGCACGACGCATTCGGCAAGGCGCTGACCGAGCGGGCCGTCGCTGCGGTGACGCCTGGCTTCAAGGCGTTTGTCTCCGCGCTCGTAGAGCGTGGCGTGAAGGTGGTGATCGCAACGCGGTCAAACCTCGATACGCTCCGCCCCGCGTTCGAGGGCTTCGACCCCGAGAAGGTGGTGCTCTACGCCGAGCCGTCGATGACGTACGGCAACGGCAAGTGGGACGCCTGGCGTCGTGCGTGCAGCCAGAACGGCCTCGTGGACGTCCTGACGGTCGCCGTGACCGGCAGCGGCTTCGGCGTGAAGGCCGCCCTCGTGGCTGGCATGAGCGCCATTGCAGTGGTCCACGAGCATGTGGCGTACCAGGACTTCGGCGGTTCGGACGTAGCGGTTGAATCCTTCGACGCGAGTCTCGCCGACGAGGTGTTCCGCATGCTGCACATGTAACGATGACAGGCATCGAGAGATTGCATTCCATCATGGTCCGTCTCCGCGACCCGGAGACGGGCTGTCCGTGGGATCGTGTGCAGACGCTGTCCTCCCTCAAGCCCTGCGTGCTGGAGGAGACGTACGAACTCCTCGCGGCGATGGACCGTCCGGAAGACCGCGCGAACTACGTGGAGGAGCTCGGCGACGTGCTCCTCCAGGTGATGTTCCAGTGCGTCATGGCCGAGCAGGCGGGGACGTTCTCGTTCGATGACGTGGCGAATGCCATCTCGGACAAGCTTGTCCGCCGTCACCCGCACGTGTTCGGCGACGTCGTGGCGAAGGATCCCGCCACGGTGCTGAAGAACTGGGAGCAGATCAAGCAGCAGGAGCACAAGAAGGAGACGCGCCACAGCGCGCTCGACGGCGTGCCGTCCGCCCTGCCCGCGCTCCTGAAGGCACAGCGCACGGCCGAGAAGGCCGCGCGCGTGGGCTTCGACTGGAAGGACTCGTCCGGCGTCCTCGACAAGATCGAGGAGGAGATTCGTGAACTTCGCGAGGCCGTGGCCGAGCGCACGAGCGAGAACCCGGAGGACTCCGTCCACGTGAAGGAGGAGCTGGGCGACCTGCTCTTCGCCGTCACCAACTATGCGCGGCATCTGAAGGTGGATGCCGAGAGCGCGCTCGAGGGCACCACGGCGAAGTTCGCGCGGCGCTTCCGCGCCGTCGAGGCCGCCGCGAAGGCGCAGGGCCGCGACCTCAAGACTATGACTCTTGCCGAAATGGACGAGCTCTGGGACGCGGCGAAGAGGGGCGAGTGAAAGTAGAGGTAATAGAACCTCATGGGTTCTGCATGGGTGTGAAGGCGGCCGTTGAGAAAGCCTCTCGCACCCTTTCGCTTTCTCATGCCAAGACGGTCTACTGCCTCCATGAGCTCGTGCACAACGAGCAGGTGGTGTCGGATTTGAAGGCGCGCGGTATGCGCTTCGTCGACTCGCTTGACGACGTGCCTGATGGTGCCACCGTGCTCTTCAGCGCGCATGGCGTGGCGCCGGAGGTGCGCGATGAGGCGCGTCGGCGGGGGTTGGAGGTCGTTGACGCGACTTGTCCGTTCGTCGCGCGCGCGCACCGCACCGCGCGTGACTTCGCCGCACGAGGCGTGCCGGTGGTCGTGGTGGGGCACGCAGAGCACGCGGAAGTGCTTGGAATCGTCGGCGAGATATCAGAGTGCGGCGTTGTCGCCTCGCCTGAAGATGTGGCGGCGCTGCCCTATCCCGAAAGCTCGCCGCTCGGAGTCCTGTGCCAGACGACAATGTCGTCTGGAACCGTACGCACCGTGCTGGATGCGCTGAAGGCGCGCTATCCGCAGTTGGAAACTCCCCCGGCGGCAGACATCTGCATGGCCACGCGCGACCGGCAGCGCGCGGTAGAGGCTTTCGTGCGAGGCGGCGGCGACGGCGTGCTCGTGCTGGGCAGCGCGGGCAGCTCGAACTCGAACCGCCTCGTCGAGGTAGCCCGCGCTGCGGGCGCGGCGTTTGCGGCGCGGGCGGGCACGTTGGATGAGGTACGCGCAATCGACTTCGCCGGCGTAGGGCGACTCGGCGTGACTGCCGGCGCATCCACGCCAGAGAATTTTCTGGAGCAAGCCGTTGAAATGCTCTCCGTCGCCCCGCGCAAGTGATATTTGTGGTATAATGTAGCGGCTTACGCGAGGTAGTATGGCTGAAGAAGTGAAAGAAAAACTGCTGGAACCTGAAGAGGTTCGCCAGCGCATTGAAAAGCTGAAGGTTTCCGTCGGCGAGATGGCCGCCTACATCGGCATAGACGAGCGTCGCCGCCGTCTTGCCGAACTGGAGGGCCTGCAGGCGGGCGCGGACTTCTGGAACGACCAGGCGAAGGCGAAGGACGTCATCGCCAAGACGAACGCGGAGCGCGCCTACGTGGTGCCGTTCGATGCGCTCCTGAAGAGCGTGGACGACGCGGCCGTGATGTTCGAGCTCGCCGAGATGGAAGAAGGGCCCGCACAGCAGACCGCTCTCAAGGACACGCTCGCGGAGTGCGCGAAGGCGGACGAGTACTTCGCCAAACTGAGGATGCAGTCGCTCCTCGGCGGCAAGTTCGACGCCTGCAACGTGTTCGTGAAGCTCCACGCCGGCCAGGGCGGCACCGAGGCGTGCGACTGGGTGACGATGCTCTACCGCATGTACCAGCGCTACGCCGAGGACCAGGGCTGGAAGATCGAGGAATACGACCAGCAGCCGGGCGAAGAAGCCGGCCTGAAGGACGTCTACTTCCGCATCGAAGGTCCCTACGCCTACGGCATCATGAAGGCCGAACGCGGCATCCACCGCCTCGTGCGCATCTCGCCTTTCGACGCGAACAAGCGCCGCCAGACCTCCTTCGCCTCCGTCGAGACGGTTGCCGAGATCAACGACGACATCGACGTGGAGATCAAGGACGAGGACCTGCGCATCGATACATACCGCTCCGGCGGCGCGGGCGGACAGCACGTCAACAAGACCGACTCGGCGGTGCGCCTCACGCACCTCCCAACCGGCATCGTGGTGGCCTGCCAGAAGGAACGCTCGCAGCACATGAACAAGGAAAAAGCCATGAACATGCTGCGCGCCCAACTCTACGAGTACTACGAAGACCAGAAGAAGGCCGAGATGGACCGCTTCTACGGCGCGAAGTCCGCCAACGGCTGGGGCAGCCAGATCCGGTCGTATGTGTTCTGTCCCTACACGATGGTGAAGGACCTCCGCACCGAGTACGAGACGAGCGACGTGGACGGCGTGATGGACGGCCACATCCAGCCATTCGTCGAGGCTTGGTTACAGCAACAGGCGGCCAAGAAAACGGCATGAACATCCTCGCGATAGACAGGTCCACGGACACGCAGTCCGTCGCCCTTGCGCTTGACGGCAAGGTGTACGCGAAGGTTTTCGCGGGTCTGGACTCTCGCGCAAGCGACTGGCCCGTGAAAATCCGCGATTTCCTCGCCACGTACGGAAAGACGGTGCGCGACCTCAATCAAGTGCTAGTGGGGCAGGGCCCCGGCAGCTTCGCCGGCATCCGCGCCGCGCTTGCGTTCGCGCAGGGAATCGCCCTCGGCAATCCGTCCTGCACGGTCGTGGGCCTGCCCAGCACCTACGCGCTCACGCGCGACGGTGCGCACACAGTCGTGATTGGCGACGCCCGTCGCGACCGCTACTGGGTGGCGGTATACGACGGCGTGCAGGTTGTCGGCGACTTCACGCTCGTGGGCAAGGACGGACTCAGCGCCGCCGTGCCCGAACACTACGCCGTGGTCACGCCGGACGGAGCGCGCATAGAGCCGCTTCTCTCCGCCGTATTCGGCCACCACTACAAGGGCTCGCTCACGCCGCTCGCGTCGCGTCTCCTCGAAGTAGCGCTCGCCCACCCCGAGCTGCCGCGTCCCGAGCCGCTGCCACTTTACCTACAGCCTCCAGTCCGCTGAAGACCGCAATGGACAAGCATAATCCATACGAAATCGCCGCGGCCATCGCCGAACTGAATGTCTGGGACAAGGTCTCGGCCCACAACTGGGCGCTCGTGCCGCAGATGAGCGAGGAGCCGTACATCGTGACGGTCGGTCCCGAGAAGGATCGCGACAAAGGACCAGTGGTGGGGCGTCTGCTGCTGTTCCCCGGACTGGAGAATTTCCGCAATTTCGCAATCACGCGACGCGTGCCCGAATTCGGCGTGTGGATGAGTCCGCTCGAGTTCCGCCACTGGGAGGTGATAGCGGTGAAGAAGGGCCCGGCGGAGATATTCGGCTATGTTCCAGGATATGTGCCGCAGCCGCCCACCGCCGCCGACCAGGCGTTCCTCGCGCCGCTCCTCTACGAGTCGCTGGGCGTGCTCATGCGCGTGGAGGAGGATCCCAAGCTGCCGCTCAAGTACTTCGAGAAGGAACACGCCCTCTTTGCGCGCAAGGAAGTTGTGGAGGGCGTGTGGCAGGACGGTCCGCTCAAGATGCCGCCGGACGAAGAGGTGAAGTTCGTGGAGCGCGTGCAGCTTGACAACGCCAAGTGCCAGCTCGCGGCGAAGTTGCCCGTCGTTGCGGAAGAAAAGTGGGAAGTCGACTTCGTACTGGTTCCCGCCTACCACACGCGCGAGGCGCGTCCGCGGTTTTTATACGTGTTCGCGGCCGTAGATGCCGCCACGGCCCAGCGCGTGGTGTGGCTGAAGATTTCCGTTGGCGGCACGGACGCAGCGCTGAAGGCGCTGTGGGAAGGGCACGCAGCACGGATGCTGGAGGCGATGCTCCGCCTTGGACGTGCTCCCGGAGAGATCCACGTGAGGTCCGGGCGCATGGCGCGCTTTCTGCGTCCCCTCGGTCTGCACATTCCGTTCAAGCTCGTCCACCACGCGAAGCTGGGAGCGCTGGACGCCGCGCTGAACCACGCCGCGAAGACAAACACTTTCTAACCCTCTAGGCATTTCAGATATGTATCCTGATCTTCCCCTCTGGCTTTCAATCGTATGCGTGATCGGCGGACTCGCAGTTCTGGCCTGGAGCGCGGATGCGTTCGTGGACGGCGCGAGCGCGGTGGCGAAGGCGTTCGGGGTGAGTCCGTTCATCATCGGCATGGTCATCATCGGGTTCGGAACGTCCGCACCGGAACTGTGCGTGTCGGCGCTGTCTGGCGCGACGGGCCATTCCGACCTTTCGCTCGGCAACGCATACGGCTCGTGCGTGTTCAACATAGCCGTGATCCTCGGCGTGGCCGCGCTCATCAAGCCGCTCGTCGTGAAGCCGTCCATCGTGTTCGTGGCGGTGCCCGCGCTTGTGGCGATTGCGCTCCTTTCCTGTTTCCTCGTCACTTCGGGAAATGGCTTCTCGCGTGTGGACGGATTCATCCTCCTGGGCGTCTTCGCCGTTCTCTTGCCGCTCTACTGCTGGTTCGACCAGTCGCAGAAGAAGAAGGCGGATGCGAACGGCGCGCTCGGCGAGCGCGCCCTACCGGCTGGCGGATTGTCCGATGGGGGGCGCGAAAAGACGATGCCGCTGTGGAAGGGGTGGCTGTTCTTGGTGCTGGGGCTTGCATTCCTGGTGGGGGCGTCGCACGTGCTTGTTTGGGGATGCGTTGATTTGGCGCGCACGATGGGAGTGAGCGAGCTGCTTATCGGCCTGACCGTGGTATCCGTCGGCACGTCGCTTCCGGAGCTCGCGAGTGCCATCGCCTCGGCGCGGAAGGGCGAGCACGAGTTCGTGCTGGGCAACATCGTGGGGTCGAACTTCTTCAACACGCTCGCGGTGGTGGGCCTTGCGGGGGTGATCTCGCCGTTCAAGAACATCAGCCCGTACCTGTTCTCGCGCGACCTGCCGATGATGGTGATAACGTCCGTGTCGATCGCCATGTTCGGTCTAAACTACCGCAAGCCGAGCGAACCCAAGGCAATCGGACGTGTGGCTGGCGCGTTGTGGCTGCTGTTTTTTGCCGCGTACATGGGCCTGATGCTCTGGCAGGAAACCGGCGCGAAATAATGTGGCTTCAAGAAAGGAACGATTATGTCGACAGAGAAGAAAGTCAAGATACTGCAATTCGGCGAAGGAAACTTCCTGCGCTGCTTCGTGGACTGGATGGTGGACATCATGAACGAGAAGGCGGGCTTTGACGCCGCCGTGCAGATCGTCCAGCCAATCGGCGACGAGCTGAGTCCGCCCTCGAAGATCCTCAACGCGCGCGGTGGGCGCTACCACACGGTGCTGCGCGGCGTGGAGGGCGGCAAGCCCGTGGAGCTGTTCCGCGAGATCACGTGCGTGAAGGGCGTGCTGAACGCCCTCTCGGAATGGCCGGCCGTGGAGGAGGTCGCGCGGAATCCCGACTTGCGCTTTGTCGTTTCCAACACCACCGAGGCGGGCATCGAGTACCGCGCGGGTGCGAACACCTTCCCGGCGAAAGTCGCGAAACTCTGCGTGGCGCGCGCGAAGGCGAATCTGCCGGGGCTCGTCTTCATCCCGTGCGAGCTGATCGACAAGAACGGCGCGATGCTACGCGAACACGTGCTCCACTACCTCGCCGACTGGGGCGAGGCCGCCGCCGCCGCGTGGGTGGAGAAGGACTGCGTGTTCTGCTCCACGCTCGTGGACCGCATCGTGGCGGGGCGTCCCGATGCCGAATCGGCGGCGCGCTACGCCAAGCAGCTCGGCGAGCAGGACGACGTGCTCGTGTGCGGCGAGCCGTTCCACTTCTGGGTGATCCAGACCGACTTCGACCTTGAGAAGGAAATCCCGTTCCAGAAGGCGGGGCTCAACGTGGTCTACACGAAGGACCAGACGCCCTACCGTACGCGCAAGGTGCGCTTCCTGAACGGCGCGCACACGGCGACCGTGCTGGAAGGACACCTCGCGGGCTTCACATTCGTGGCCGAACTGGTAGCCGACCCGAAGTTCAACGCTTTCTTCCGCCAGATTCTTTTTGAGGAAATTCTCCCAACCATCGACCTGCCGGACGCCGACAAGCGCGCCTACGCGGAGTCGGTGCTTGAACGTTTCGCCAATCCGTTCGCGAACCACCGCCTGCTATCGATCTGCCTCAACAGCGTGTCGAAGTGGAAGGTGCGCGTGCTGCCCACGATCCTCGACTACTTGAAGATGTTCGGGAAGCTACCGCCCGGCCTCACGGGGTCGATGGCGTCGCTCATCAAGTTCTACCGCACGGACGCGGTGAACGACAGCCCCGAGGTGATGGCCTACTTCAAGACCAATCCATCCGTGGACGACATCCTCCGCAAGTCCGACTTCTGGGGCATGGACCTTACTACGATTCCTGGTTTCGCCGAATTTGTGAAATTACAATTGCTCGGGCATTGACTGCGGCGGAACGTTTTGATAAACTATCTCGCGTTCCTGCGACCGTCTAAGGAGATTTCTCCCCGTTGCGGGCGTCCGCCAGTTCCTGCGGATGTTCGAATTTGCGCACGCGCGCTGCGGGTAGGGGTCACGGCGTCGGAACGCGTACAAAAACCAAAAGAAAGTAAAAGAAAATGCAGATTGACAAATCCGCCATCCGTTCCGAGTTCCAGCGCCATGACCGCGATACGGGCTCGTCCGAAGTGCAGATCGCGCTTCTCACCAAGGAGATCCAGGCGCTCACGCAGCACCTGAAGGCCAACAAGAAGGACCATTCGTCCCGTCACGGCCTGCTCCGTAAGGTCAACAACCGCCGCAAGCTCCTCGACTATCTCAAGCGCGAGGACGAGGCGAAGTACAAGGACCTCATCGCGAAGCTCGGGCTCCGCCGCTAATAAAATACGGAAAAATCCATGGGCGGGGCTCGGGGTCGCCATAGACCCCGTTCGTTGTCCCCCATGGGAGGAAACTATCCAATGCAGAATACAAAACAGTTTAAAGTCTCGATAGGGGGCAAAGACCTCGTGATCGAGACGGGCCTTCTGGCCCAGCAGGCCGCCGGGGCCGTCTCCGTATCGTATGGCGATACGACGGTCTTCACGGCCGTGACGAACACCGATACGCCCCGCGAGGGCATCGACTTCTTCCCGCTCCAGTGCGAGTACCGCGAGAAGTTCTACGCGGCCGGCAAGTTCCCGGGCGGCTTCTTCAAGCGCGAGGCGCGTCCCACGAGCAAGGAAATCCTCACGGCCCGCATGTGCGACCGCCCGATACGTCCGCTGTTCCCCGACGGGTACTACAACGACGTGCAGGTCAACTCGATGCTCATCCAGAGTGACGGTACGCGCGAGGCGGACTTCCTCGCCGTGAACGCCTCTTCGGCCGCGCTCCACATCAGCGAGATCCCGTTCATGGGCCCGATCGGCTGCGTCCGCATCGGCCGCGTGGACGGCGAGTGGGTGATCAACCCCACGCACGACCAGAAGGCGAAGAGCGACATCGACCTCCTCTACGCCGGCATCCGCGGCAAGTTCCTCATGATGGAGGGCTCCGCCGCCGAGGTGAGCGACGAGGACTTCCTCGCCGCCCTCAAGCGTGCCCATGAGGAAGTCGAGAAGATCATCGACCTCCAGATCGAGATGCGCAGAGCCCTCGGCAAGCCGGACAAGGACATCCACGACGTCCCGCAGCCGCAGGACAAGATGGACTTCATCCGCGCCGAAGGCGGCGAGGCCCTTGCGGCCGCGCTTCTCATCAAGGGCAAGCTTGAGCGCCAGGGCAAGGTCAGCGCCATCAAGGAGGACCTCCTCAAGAAGGTCTCCGAGAAGTGGCCCGAGATCGACGCCGTCGGCTTCGTGCACCTTTTCGACGCCCTCGAGATCGAGACAGTCCGCAAGAACGTGCTCGAGAAGGGCCTCCGCATCGACGGACGCGCCCAGCACGAGATTCGTCCGCTCGCGGCCCAGGTGGGCGTGCTCCCGCGCGTCCACGGCTCGGCGATCTTCTCGCGCGGCGAGACGCAGTCGTTCGCCACGGTCACGCTCGGCACGAAGAAGGACGCCCAGGAGCTCGACTCCGTGACGGGCGGCCCCACGAGCCAGCGCTTCATCCTCCACTACAACTTCCCGCCGTACTGCACGGGCGAAGTGGGCCGACTCGGCTCCACCGGCCGCCGCGAGATCGGCCACGGCGCGCTCGCCGAGCGTTCCATCGCGGAAGTGCTGCCGGATGACTTCCCGTACTCGATCCGCGTCGTCAGCGAGATCATGGGCTCCAACGGCTCCTCGTCGATGGCGTCCATCTGCAACGGCTGCCTCGCCCTCATGGACGCGGGCGTGCCGCTCAAGCGCACGGTGGCCGGCATCTCGATCGGCCTCTTCACCAACGACGACCAGTCGAAGAAGGTGCTCGTCACGGACATCCTCGGCGCCGAGGACCACTGCGGCGACATGGACTTCAAGGTGGGCGGCACGAAGAAGGGCATCACGGGCTTCCAGGTCGACCTGAAGCTCCGCGGCCTCACGTGGGACCTCGTGGAGGGCGCCATCAAGGCGGCCCACGACGCGCGTCTGAAGATCATCGACTTCATGGAAAGCGTGATCCCCGCGCCGCGCGAGCAGCTAAGCCCCTACGCGCCCCGCATGGAGGTCATCAAGATTCCGGCGGACAAGATCGGCGCGCTCATCGGCAAGGGCGGCGAGACGATCCGCGGCATCTGCGAGCGCACGGGCGCCCAGATCGACATCGAGGAAGAGGGCGACTTCGGCGTCGTCTCCATCTTCGCCACGCTCGGCGACATGATGGAAGCGGCCAAGAAGGAGGTTCAGGCGGTGACGGCGGAAGCCGAACCCGGCAAGATCTACGAGGGCACCGTCACCGGCATCAAGGAGTTCGGCGCGTTCGTGCAGATTCTCCCCGGCATCGACGGCCTCTGCCACATCTCCGAACTCAGCGACAAGCGCGTCCCGAACGTCGAAGCCGTCTGCAAGGTCGGCGACAAGATGCTCGTGAAGTGCCTGAGCGTGGACGACCGCGGCCGCATCAAGCTTTCCCGCCGCGAGGCGATGAAGGAAGCGGACGCCGCCGCGCAGCAGGCGTAAGCCAAATGCCGCAAGGCGCAAGCAAAAAAGCCCCGGGGTTCCCGCCCTGGGTTTTTTTGCTTTTGTGCCACGGGGAAGCTGAGGGTTAAAAAAGTTATATCTTACCGTTGCCTAACAGAAGGTGTCTGTGAGATAATACCCACTGCCAACCACTCAAAGAAGGAGAACAGAAAATGGCACACAAGATTGATCAAGAGAAGTGCGTCGGATGCGGCGCGTGCAAAGAGAACTGCCCGGCCGGCGCGATTTCCGAGGCGGACGGCAAGTGCGTGATCGACGCGGCGACCTGCGTTGACTGCGGCGCGTGCGCTGGCGGCTGCCCGGTCGAAGCGATCTCAGCCGAGTAAGACCCTGCCACTAGCTAGGTTCATATTTCCGCGCCTCACGCGCGGATTTCTTGTGCGGCTTGCCCTCGTGGCGGCCGCAACTTGGCTTATTGGCACATGCTTGCTGCGTCCGATGGTAGTGGACGGCGAGAGCATGGAGCCAACATACGCGGCGCATGGGTTCAATTTCTGCGTTCTCACGGCGTATCGGTCCCATGCGCCGGCGCGTGGCGACGTTGTGGTGCTGAAGTACGGCGGCACTCGCTACATGCTGCTCAAGCGCGTACTGGCGTTCGAAGGGGAGACCGTTGCGTTCAGCAACGGCGTATGCGTGGTGAACGGACAACCCCTCGACGAGCCGTACGTTGTGAAGAATTCTGGCTAGAACGTGCCGCCGCGCACAGTCCAGCCCGGACACATCTACGTGATGGGCGATAACCGCTCCGTCCCTTTTGAAAACCACGTGGGCGGCGAAATCTCGCTCGCTCGCGTTGCAGGAAGGCCTCTCTGGTGAAAAAGATTCTCATCGTTCTGGCGCTCGCAGCAGTCGCGCTTGCGGGCTGGTATTTCCTCTCGCCATCCGAGGAGACGCGCGTGAAGGAGACATTCGCGAAGATGTCCGCCGCCCTCGACAAGGACGGAAACGAGCCGAATCTGGAGTCCATCGGCAAGGCCCGCCGCGCCGTAGCGCTCGTCGAACCGGGCTGCACGGTCGAGGCATTCGGCAAGACGTTCACTCTCTCCACTGCCGTTCCGGACATCACGCAGCAGGTGGTCGCATTCCGCACGATGGCGACGCACCTACACCTGTCGTTCGAGGACATCTCCGTGAAGTTCACGGACAAGACTACGGCAGAGGTGTCATGCGATTTCTTCTACAAGGGTGACGACTTCGGCTGGTCCGTACGCGACGCACGCGTACTTGATGCCACTCTCCGCAAAGATCGGGAAAGCGGGCGTTGGCGCTTCGCGCGCGCGCGGCTCTCGAACATTCTCGAGAAGTAGCGGTTTCGCTACATTTTGCATACAAAAAATATACAAAAAATAGACAGCCAAGAGACTGTTTCATCACAACTTTTCCCCGCGTTCTTGGTATACTGTGCGCCGACTCCAAGGAGGAATTTGGCCATGACGGAACGAGAAGCGAGAATAGCCTTCAACATGATCCCCACGGTGGGGGCGGTGACGCTTGCGCGGCTGATGCGGGAAACGCATGGCAGCGCGGCGGCGGCGTATGAATTCTATCCCGAGAAAAAGGACTGGGAGGGCAAGGTTCCCGCCTGGGAACGGGAGATCGAGCAGGCGGCGCAGCAGCACGTGCGGCTGGTGACCGACCTGGACGCCGACTACCCGCCACAACTGCGAGAGATTGCCTCGCCGCCGCTCGTCCTCTACGTGGTGGGGGATGTCTCCGTCCTCTCCAAGCCCGGCGTGGCGCTCGTGGGCACGCGCAAGGCCACGGCGTACGGACGCGAGACGGCGAAGACGTTCGCGGCCGGATTGGCGCGCGCGGGGTGGGCGGTGTTCTCGGGACTCGCGCTGGGCATCGACGCGGCGGCGCATGAGGGCGCTCTCGCGGGCGGGGGCGTGACGGCGGGCGTGCTGGGCGGCGCGCTCGACATGTTCTACCCCGAGGCGAACCGCGCGCTCGCGCGGCGGATGGTGGAGAACGGCGGGTGCGTGGTGAGCGAGTTTCCGTTTGGACGTTGTCCGGACGCACAGACGTTCCCGCAGCGCAACCGAATCGTCTCGGGCCTAGCGCGCGGCGTGGTGGCGGTGGAGTGTCCGCTCCGCAGCGGCACGCTCGTCACGTGCCTGCGCGCGAACGAGCAGGGGCGCGCGGTGATGGCCGTGCCGGGGCGGATCGACTGGCCGTCCTCGGCGGGTTGCCTGAACCTCATCCGCGAGGGCGCGCGCATGGTGACGTGTGTGGACGACGTGATCGAGGAGTTGACGCCGATCGCACCGGTAGGGCCCGATCACCAAGCGGGCCGAGATACGGTATCGGTAGGGCCCGATCACCGAGCGGGCCGAAATTCGGTCGCCTCGGCGAGGCGACCCTACCAGTCGGAGTTGCCAGAAGTAAAGCTCTCAATCGAGGAGGCGCTCGTGTTGCGGCAGGTGCCGACCGCAGGGGCCACGCTGGACGCGGTGGCGCGCGCCGTACAGCTGCCGGTAGCAAAAACGAACGCGCTCCTCGTGGCTCTTCGCCTCAAGGGACGCGTCCGTTTCCTGCCCGGCAATCGCGTGGCGAGCCGGTAGCCTAGCGCCGCTTCTTGTCCCAGCCGCGCGCCTTGATGATCTCCTCGATCTTGGCCTTCAGCGGGCACTTCTCGACCACCTTGTTGCGGGCGAGGACGTCGCAGGAGCGCTTGACGCCCATGATCTCGCCTTTCGCCTGGTCGAGCGCGGCGCCGTCCATGGCGTTGAGCTTGGCGAGGTAGCCGCCGCAGATCTTCTTGCACGCGCCGCAGAACGGCTCGCCCTTGCAGTAGGAGACGACTTCGAGGATGGCGTTCACTTCGTTGGCGCCGCACTTGGACGTGTCGATCTTGGCGAGCAGCTTCTCCGCCGTGGCCTTGCGCTGGGCGGCCACGTCCTGCTCCTTTGCGAGGTACGTACCATGCGTGGTGTTCGCATAGCGGCTCGGCAGGTGGCGCGCCCACACGTTGCGGAAGTGGACGGGATTGCCGTGGTCCTGGAACTGGATGGAGCCCTTCGTGGCACGGGGCTTATCCTGGCGCGTGCGGCGCATGTGCCACGTGGGGCCTTCGACCTCCCAGTGGTCCTGCACGAGTACGCCGTTCAGGAACACAGTGAGCGAGCCGGGATGCACGCACGTGTTGCCCTCGAACACGGGCTGGTGGAACACGATGTCGTACACCTGCCACTCGCCGGGCTTGCGGGTGGGGTTGACGAGCGGCGGGTTCTGTCCGTAGACGGCGCCGGCCTGTCCGTCGGCGTAGTTGGGGTTCTTCATGTCGGCGGGGTTGGTCTCGTAGCTGTCGAGCACCTGCACCTCGTACATGCCGCCCAGCACGAACACGCCGGAGTTGCCGCGGCCCTGTCCGAAGCCCGACACCTTCACGGGCGCCTGCCACTCGACGTGCAGCTGCACGTCGCCGAACTGCTCGCGGGAACAGATGTTGCCGGCGGAGCGCACGGATTCCATCGTGCCGTTGACGAACTTCCACTTGGTCTTGTTGCCGCGGGCGTCGGTCCAGTTCTCGTCGAAGCTCTTCTGCGTGCCGTCGAACAGCACCACGGCGTCGCTCGGCGGCTGTCCGATCTGGTCGGCTGGCGTGACCTTGACGGGATTGGGGCGGTTGTGATCATGTACGGCCCAGGCGTGCTTGGCGTCAGGCGTGTCGCCGTAGAGTCCGGCGTATGCCGAGGCGGCGACGGCCGCCATGGCGGAGGCGAATATCAGTTTCTTCATTCTGTTTTCTCCTTTGGAGTGAAAGTCAACGCAGATAATTATACCGATTTTGACCCCCGTTTGGCAATGCCAAAACGCGCGGGCGCGTGCAATCGAGTCCGTGGATGTGGTATACTATCCCCCATGAAAAGAGAAGAAATCAAGCACGAAGCGCTGTTCCGGCGGGCCAAGAAGGCGATCCCCGGCGGCGTGAACAGCCCGGTGCGGGCATTCAACGGAGTGGGTGGAACGCCCGTGTTCGTGGAGTCGGGGAAGGGCGCGCGCATCCGCACGGCGGACGGGCGCGAGCTGACGGACTGGTGTTGCAGCTGGGGCGCGATGATCCTCGGCCATGCGCACGCGGAGATTTCGCGCGCCGTCGCGGCGCGCGCACGGCTGGGCACAACGTTCGGCATCGCGACGCCCGACGAGGTGTCTTTCGCCGAGCGGCTCGTCTCGCTCGTGCCGGGTCTTGACATGGTGCGCGCCGTCAGCTCCGGCACGGAGGCGGTGATGACGGCGGTGCGTCTTGCGCGCGGCGTGACGGGTCGGAGGATCGTCCTCAAGTTCGACGGCTGCTACCACGGGCACTCGGACGCGATGCTCGTCAAGAGCGGCTCGGGAGTGCTCACGATGGGCGCGTCGTCCTCGGCCGGCGTCACGCGCGGCGCGGTGTCGGATACGCTCGTCGCGCCCTACAACGACCTCGCCGCCGTGGAGCGCGCGTTCGCGAAGCGCGGGGAGGAGATTGCCGCCGTGATCGTGGAGCCTGTTGCGGGGAACATGGGTCTCGTACCGCCGGCGGACGGTTTCCTGAAGGGGCTTCGCGCCGTCACGTCGAAGTATGGCGCACTGCTCATCTGCGACGAGGTGATAAACGGCTTCCGCTTCGGCTTCTCCACGTATTCCGCGCTCTACGCGGGTATCACGCCGGACCTCGTCACGCTCGGCAAGGTGATTGGCGGCGGACTGCCTCTCGCGGCGGTGGGCGGACGCCGGAAGTGGATGTGCGAACTCGCGCCGGACGGCCCCGTCTATCAAGCTGGCACGCTGAGCGGGAACCCGCTTGCCGTCGCGGCGGGTCTGAAGACGCTCGAGATACTTGAGCGCGAGATGCCATACGCGCGGATGGCCGAACTAGGCAGCGCGCTCGCGGTGGGAGTATCCACTCTAGCAGCCGAGTACGGAGTGCCCGTGACGTGCCAGTCGTTCAATGGAGTGTTCACGCCGTTCTGCACGGATTTGCCGGTGCAGGATCTCGCGGACGCGAAGGCGTGCTCGACGGCACTTTACGCGAAGATATTCCACGGGATGCTTGCCATGGGACAATACATCGCGCCATCGCAGTTCGAGTGTAATTTCGTCTCGGCGGCGCACACCGCACGCGACGTGGACCGTTTCCTAGACGCGTTAGCGCGGACTCTGTCCAGATTGTGACACGGCCTTCAAGACGGCGCGCGGCGCGGGCGGAGGCGTAGCAGTCGTGCCTTGAAGCTGCTCGCGCGCCTTGCGCATTGCCTCGGCAATGCGTTTCTCGACGTTGCGGATCGTGAAGACAAGGTTCTCGCCCCGCGTGAGATGCATGAGGCACACGCCAACCTCGCCTTGGAAGGACGTGCCGTCCTTGCGGGTGCATTTTGCGTTGATGAGCACCTGGTGGTTGTTGTAGAGGGCGTCCTTCATCTGCTGGAAGATCTGCGGGCCGATACCGCGGATCACGTCCGAAACGGGCATGTCCCACATCTCGTCGCGGCTGTACGCCAGGACGGGCGTAACGCGCGTGTTGCAGTCAACTATATGCCCGTTCTGGTCCAGGATCAGGACGGCGTCGTACAGGCCGTTCATCAGCTGGTAGTAGAGGACCTTCTGGTTCGGCTGCGGGCGGATGAGCGTAGTGGCCGGTTCAAGGGGCGGCGACACTGGGCGCTCTTTCGGCGCGTTCGATGGCAGCGGGGGTGGCGCTGCGGGTGCCGGGGCCGCGGCGGGTGCCGGGACCGCAGCATCCGGCACCGCTGCCGGCGTCGGTTCTGAGCGAGGCGGCTCCGGCTGCGCTGCGGCAGGGTGTGCCGACTTCGGCTCTTCTTCCTTTTTCCCAAACCAGAATCTCATCCGTTTTTCTCCATTCCGGAACCACTTTTTTCTTCCGCTACCCGGAACGCCGAAAATTATATCAAAAATTTTCTGTTTGCGATAGTCCCAATTGAATGGTAGAATAATAGCGAAAACGAGGCACATAGGAGTGGGCCTGAACAGGAGTCCTAGAACAGGAGGAAAGCAATGAACGAACGAAAGCATCTTTACACGAAAAGCCGGTTGATCAAGGAATTGGCGTTTCGTGCCGGCATCAAGAAGATAGCCTCCCGCCAGATACTGGAGGTTCTTGCCGAGATCATCAAGCGCGAGACGCCGAACGGTCCGTTCATCCTGCCGGGACTCTGCAAGTTCGAGCTCGTACCGCGCAAAGCCCGCCGCATCCGCAACCCGCGTACCGGCGAGGCGCTTATCCTGCCGCCCCAGAAGGCACTCAAGATCACAGCCGCTCGCTCGGCCAAGCTTGCTATCGCGCCGCGCATCCCGGCGGTACCAGCCGCGCAATACGTGCCGCCAGCCGAAGAGATACCCGCGCCAGTCGAGGAACCGAAGCCTACGCCTATACCGGAGAATCCGGAAAGTCCGGAAAAACCGGAATCTCCGGAAAATCCGGAAAAACCGGAATCTCCGGAATCTCCGGTTGAGGAACCTGCGCCTGCACCTGTGGCAGAGCCTGCGCCAACTCCCGCACCTACCGAAGAGCCTGCGCCAACTCCTGCACCGGCAGAAGAGCCCGCGCCAACGCCAGCGGAACCGGCTCCTGCGCCAACTCCTGCACTGGCTGAAGAGCCCGCGCCGACGCCAGCGGAACCAGCCCCTGCCTCAACTGAACCGGCTCCTGCTCCTGCTGAAGAGCCAGCGCCCGCACCTGCTCCATCTGAAGAGCCGGCGCCTGCGGAGGAACCGCAGCCGGAGGCGATTTCGTTCAAGTGTCCGGGTTGCGGACAGGAAATCGAGGCGCCGCTGGACGCTATCGGGCTCGACGCCGAATGCCCTATGTGCGGACGCATCGTAGTGGTGCCTGCGAAATCAGAGCCCGGCACGATGTACGGTCCGTCCGTAGGTGACGCACCGAAGACGGTCGAGCCGGTCGTCTCGGCGAAGGATGCCGAGGAGATGGATCCAGCGCAGCTCAAGAACCGCACGATCCGCATTGACGCGGAGGCGCTGGGCTTCGACGATCCTTCTCCGGCAAAGAAAGAACCGGTAGAGGAGAAGCTCATTTCGTTCTTCTGTCCTAACTGCCATCAGGAAATCGAGGCCACGGCTGACATGGCCGGTACGCCAGCCGAGTGTCCGAACTGCGGACTCACGTTCGAGGTTCCGTTCTTCTCCGAGGCGGGGTCCATCCACGATGAAAATCGTCAGGATGGAGGGTCGAAGGCCCAGGTCCAGGCGCAGAAGGGCAAGACGATGCGCATCGACCTGCCGGATGACTTCTAAGTTCTGTTGACAACCTGTCGACAACTGTCAGACAACGGTCGACAACGCGGCCGCCCCCCAAGGCGGCCGTTTTGCTATAATTCTTCCCATGTCCGAACAACTTAGAACACTTCCCCACAGCGCGGAGGCCGAACGCGGCATCATCGGGTCGATCCTGCTGGATACGACGATGGGCGATGACGCCCGCGTGCTGGACCTCTGCCAGGCGCGCGGCCTTACGCCCGAGTCCTTCTACGAGCCGCGCAACCGCATCTTCTTCGAGACCTTCCGCGAGATGAGCGGCACGTCCGTGCCGATCGACGCGGTTACGCTCACGGACCGTCTCCGCGCGACGGGCCGCCTCGACCAAGTCGGCGGCGTGGCCGCTATCCAGGCGCTCGTGGACAACACGCCCACCTCTGCGCATGCCGAATACTACATCGACATCGTCCGCCAGAAACACCTCCTGCGCACGATGATCCAGCGCGCACGCGAAACGGAATCGCGTTGCTTCGACGAGGCTCAGGCCGCGAATGCGGACATCCTCCTCGGTGAAGTGGAGAAGAACTTCCTCGAAATCGGCGGCGCGAGCAACGTGCGCATGGAGTGGAAGACGGCCGTAGAGAATACCCTCCAAGCCATGGACCGCCTCTTCGACGGCGGGGCGGGGCAGTTCGACGGCCTTTCCACAGGCTTCAAGTACCTCGACGAGAAGCTGATGGGCCTCAAGGGCGGCGACATGATCGTCGTCGCGGCGCGTCCGTCCGTGGGCAAGACCTCCCTCGCCATGAACATGGCCGAGTGCGTGGCGATGGGGCAGGACATCAACGGCATGCCGACGCGCTGCGACAACGGCAAGAAGCACCCCGTGCTCATCTTCTCCCTCGAAATGAGCACTGAGTCGCTCGCCAAGCGCATGCTCGCCGGCCGCGCCGGCGTGAACACGTGGCGCCTTCAGCGCGGGCTCATGGCGCGCGAGGAGCGCATCGACGCGAGCCAGCGCCTGATGTCTGCTGCCAACGCCCTCCGCAGCGCACCAATCTTCATCGACGATACGAGCGCGCTCGACGTCTCCGACATGCGCGCCCGCGCGCGCCGCATGAAGCGCACGCATGGCATCGAGCTCATCGTGATCGACTACCTCCAGCTCTGCAACTGCCGCGAGTACGCCCGCCAGGGACGCCAGCTCGAAACCTCGCGCATTTCGGGGCAGATCAAGGCCATGGCGAAGGAGCTCAAGGTGCCCGTGATCGTCCTCTCCCAGCTCTCCCGTGGTAACGAACAGCGCGGCGACAAGGAGGAGACGCCCAAGCTCTCCGACCTCCGCGACTCAGGCGCAATCGAACAGGACGCCGACGTGGTGTTCCTCCTTCGTCGTCCCTGTCGGTCGAAGACGGCCCAGTGGCACGACGACGAGTTGCTTGCGATCGTGGACGTGGCCAAGCACCGCAACGGCGAGACGGGCGAGGTGGACCTCAACTTCTACAAGGAGGGCACGCGCTTTGGCGACCGCAAGCCCGGCACGCGCGGACAGTCGCAGAATGACGCCGAGACCGCAGAGGCCGACGCCGCTACGGCCCAGGAGGTCGTGGAGCCGCCCCCAGACGTCGCGGAACAGCAGCCGACGTCGCTTGTCCAGGACCTCATCATATAGGTGTTGTCATGCTCCACGTCGTCGCTACGCCCATTGGAAACCTCGGAGACCTCACGCCGCGTGCGCTGGAGGCGCTGAAGGGTGCTTCGCTCATCGCCTGCGAGGATACGCGCCGCACCTGGCAGCTCCTCACGCACTTCAACGTGCCGCGTCCGGAGATGATCAGCTACCGCCAGGGTAACGAGGAGCGCGTCGCCCGCACCGTGATCGACGCCGTCAACTCCGGACGCGAGGTCGTGCTCGTCTCGGACGGCGGCTATCCCGCGATTTCCGATCCGGGTTATCGCCTTGTGCGCCTCTGCGCGCAGGAGAACGTGCCGTTCGACGTCCTCCCCGGCGCGAGCGCCGTGAACGTGGCGCTCGTTCTGAGCGGACTTCCCACGAGCTCCTTCACGTTCAAGGGTTTTCCGCCGCGCGGACCCGGTGCGCTCCGCAACTGGTTCGCCGCCGAAAAGGAACTTCCGCACACGCTCATCGGTTTTGAGTCGCCGTTTCGCATCGGCCCCACCTTGCAGGCGGCCTACGAGGTGTTCGGCGACCGCGAGGCGGCGGTGTGCATCGAATTGACGAAGCTCCACGAGCGGGTATCGCGCGGGTATCTTTCCGACCTTGCCGCGCAGTTCAAGGACGCGAAGGTGAAGGGCGAGGTCGCTTTTGTGATCGCCGGCGCGAACCCAAAGTTCACCAGGGCCGTTTAATTAACCAAAAGAAAACAAATGATTTATTGTTCACAAATGTCCCGTAGGAATGAACATGAGGATAACTTTGATTGCTTTCGCTATTGGGAGATGGGGAGGCTCGGAGTTAAGGAGGATATTTTACAAATTCTCCAATCCTCCAAGACTCCTAAACTCCCAACAGCGAAAGCAACTAAGAGAATTTGCAATGAAGTTATAGGCAAGTCAATGAGGAGTAAATGATGAAGAGATTGTCATGTTTTTGGGCGTTTGCGTGCGTTTGTGCCGTCATGGCGGCACCGCAGGCGGAAATCGACGCGGCGATTGCGCGCGGGGTGAAGTATCTGCTCGCGCAGCAGGCGGCGGACGGCTCGTTCAGCGATCCGCACATGCCGGCGCTCACGGGTCTGCCGCTCTGGGCGCTCGTGCAGGGCGGCGAAGGCAAGAGCGAGGCCGCGAAGAAGGCCGCGCAGTTCGTGTTGGGCACGCAGCGTCCCGACGGCGGCTTCTACGTGCCGAAACCGGGACGCGGCGGCAGCGGCCTCGGCAACTACAACACGAGCGTGTGCGTGAGCGCACTGTACGAGAGCGGCCTTGCGCCGACGCGCGCGATCCTCGACGCGCGCACCTATATCGCGGGAAGCCAGCTGACGGGGGACGACACGATGTCCGGCGGCTTCGGCTACGACCGCGCCTCGCGCCGACGCTACGCCGACCTTTCCAACACCTCCTACGCGCTCGACGCGATGCGCCGCACCGAAGGCGTGGAGGAGTTCCGCCCACAGGGCGAGGCCAAGGCCGACCTCAACTGGGACAAGGCGCTCGCCTTTGTCGAACACCTCCAGGCGAAAGACGGTCCGCGCGCCGGCGGCGCGGCCTACAACGACCGCACGGCGCAGGGCGGACTCGCCACGAACGCCACGGGACGTGTCCAGCTCCGTGCCTACGGCTCGATGAGCTACGCGGCCGTCCTCTCCATGTGCCACGCGAAACTCACGCGCGACGACCCGCGCGTGAAAAGCGCGCTCGGCTACTGCTCGAAGTTCTGGACCGTTGATGAAAATCCAGGTATGGGCAACCAAGGCCTCTATTACTACTACGACATCCTTGCCCGTGCCCTATCCGTGGCGGGCGTCGCCGTGCTGGAACAGCCCGACGGGCGGAAGGTTGTGTGGAAGGATGAACTCGCCGCGAAGCTCCTGAAGCTCCAACAGAAGGACGGCAGCTGGGTGAATGACAACAACCGCTTCTGGGAGAACGACCCCGTGCTGGTCACGTCGTTCGCCATCCTCACGCTTTCCCTTTGCAAGTAGGCAGCGCACCGCGCAGATACATCCCCTCTCCCTGCGCCATGGCCGACGGCGGCAGACACAGGAGCATGAACGGGGAAATCCGCGCCGGTGTACGCAGGACGGCCCGTCGGTGTACGCTGGATGGCCCGCCGGTGTAAGCCGCTGTTTTGCCGCCAAGTTCTTGCGATTTGCCGCCAAATCAATGTATATTTGGCGGCAAATATTGGGTGTAATGGCGGCAAAACTCGACTGTACACGGAGACGGGCGGCTCTTGCACGCGCAGCTAGCCCCTCAGACACGCGCAGCTAGCCCTTTAGGCACGCGGACATAAGGGCCAGATGCGGCGCATTCCATTATGTCTCACGCAAAGTCCGTCGTCTACCCCCGCGCTCCCTCGCGCGCGAAACCTCAATTTCCAAAAT
Organism: uncultured Lentisphaerota bacterium; assembly: GCA_946413265.1. GTDB lineage: Bacteria > Verrucomicrobiota > Kiritimatiellia > RFP12 > UBA1067 > RUG572. The sequence goes on along the minus strand of CAMKJU010000023.1, from coordinate 15,871 downwards.
CCCGCTTGAAACCGGCAGGGGATTATGATATGATTTTCACGTCTTGCCCTCAAAAGGGCGGGACAGCAGTTGATCTTTGACATCGGCGGGTACGGCTCTTCGCGACGCGATTGCGCGGAGGAGAGCGGCACAGAGTACCCGCCACCGGCCCAAAGCCAATGGAGGGCCGCGTTCCATCGCGGCCAACTGGGAGGGCCGCGCTCCGTCGCGGCCACCACTCAAGGCAAAGGGCAGAACCTCGGTGCAGCCGATAGGGCGCGTTGTCCTCAACGCGCCGCCTCCAAGAGCCGAGGAGCTGGGCAAGCCCGAAAGGCACCCAGCACGTACGCAACAGCGTATTGTCGCTTTACCGAAAACTTCGCCAAAGTTAAAACCAAAGCGCGATACGAAGGTTGCGCTACGTGGGCAAGTCCCACGTGGCGTGTCTTCTGATCATGTTTTGGTAATGGCGTTTGGCGATGCCTTCGGTAAGACGTGAGAATGTAAGGCACGCCACTCTCTTTTTCCGCGCCGAGGGTGTCAGGCCTTGGTAAAACAACCGGCGCGGGAGAAGAGGAAAAAGGAAATGCACGTAGTACAATTCCCCCTTCCAGGGGCAGAATTAGCTGTCCGTGGCGACAACTCGGACAGGCGACCTGATGGGAGGTATGATGTCCATTGGAACACGGGGAGGCATCATCGCCGGCTTGTGAAGCATGGCGGGCGATATGTTGACGCCCAAAGCGTGTCAGATGTCCAGTCGTCAACATCCTCACCCGTCATAATGGAAAGGAAAAGCAAATGAACATCAAAGGAAAGTTGAAAACGTTGGCGGCGGCCTTATTGGCTGTTGCTGGTATGCTCGCGCCCTTCGGCGCGTGGGCGGAGTACGCATTTAGATGGACATCGCAGACGAATGACGAGGACGGACCTGGAACAATAATAAATTGGCTTTGTGAATACGGTTTTAGTACAAGTCCTGGTTTTGCTACTTGGACGCCTGTCAAGGACGGCCCCTTTGAAATCTACCGTGACGGTGTCCATATTGCCACAGTCACCGACACTGATGCATATCGTGACCTTGATACTGTAGGAGGGAATACCTATTCCTATGTAATAAAGGGACACGGGCAACAATCGGCAGCGGTCTCCAAGCGTTGTTATTGCAGTTATCATCCGCAAATCGATAAATCGACTGAGAATATCGGTAATATGGGTGGGGAAGGAACGGCTCAAGTGTCGGTTCTGAAAAAACTTTGGACAAGTCTGTGGTATTATCCAGAGGAAAATAAAACGGCTTTGGGTTCGGAACATTTGGTTGAGTCTTTGGTGAGTTGTTCTGTTTCATCCGACTCTGATTGGGTCGTACTCACAGGAGCGGATGAAAGTGGAGTTGTCATACAGGACAGTAAATGTGAAATCTCTTTTACGGTGGCTCCTAATATGACAAAATCAGAGCGAACCGCTAACATATCGATTCGCGCAACTTCAGAAAATTGGCTTACGCTCACTAACATCGTGGTCGTTCAAGCGGCTGGACCTGCCGGTTTTGCCGTTAATTTTGATGCTTGCGGTGGCACGGTCTCGACCGCTACGCACACCGTGGCGAATGGTTCGGCGGTCGGCGCGCTGCCGACGGCGACGTGGAGCGGTCACATGTTCGTGGGATGGTTCACGGCTGCGGCCGGCGGCACCCAGATTTCCGCCTCCACCAAAGTGACGGCGAACGTGACCTACTATGCGCATTGGACGGCGAATGGCGGTGGTAGCGGCACGCCCACGCCCACTACGGTTGTCGTGACCATCGGCGACAGGAAGGTGTCTCTGATGCCGGGCCTCGTATACGGTTCGGCGGTGGCGGATCCGGCTCCGCGCGCAGGCGAAACGTTCAAGGGTTGGTTCACGGAGCCGGACGGCAAGGGCACGCGCGTCATGTTCGCATCCATTGTGCCGTCCACCCCCGTGACGCTCTACGCCTACTGGGTGAAGGATGCCGATTCCTACATCCTCTATGATCGCATCTCTGGTACCGTTCCGGCAGCGGCTGTGACCTACGACGGCTACCTGTGCGACGCCAACGGGAACGTGAAGGGCACGATCCAGGTGAAGGCAGGCAAGCCGAACGCGAAGACGGGACTTGCCGCCGTGAGCGCGGTCGTGGTGGGCATTGACGGAAAGAAGACCAAGCTCAAGGCGTCTGACAATGGCAAGGCGCAGATTGCGTCCGACGGCCCGACCACGGTGTCGCTAGAAGGCGGGGAGGCCTGTACGGTGGTGCTTGGCGCGGACGGGATGGGCGGCACCTACGGCGCGTATGAAATCGACGGCGCCAGGAACGTGTTCACTTCGAAGGACTCGGCGGACAAGGCCGCCGCGGCGGCGGTGCTCGCCAAGTGGAAGGGCGCGGTGAACGTGGCGTGGCGCGCGGACGCGACGGAGCGCGTCCCTCCCTACAATACGCTGAGCGTGTCGATAGCGAACAAGGGCAAGGTGAAGGTCGCTGGCACGTTGGCGAATGGTACGAAGGTGAGCGCGAGCGGGCAGCTGTCCGTGGGCGAGGAGTGGTGCTGCGTGCCGGTGGTGGTGAGCAAGAAGGGCGTGAGCCTGCAGTTCGCGGTATGGCTGCCGGCCGCGACAAGCGCGGCCGCTCCCGTAGTGGTTGGGCTTGGCGATGACGTTAAGGTCGGGAAGCCGGGGACGTTGAAGGGCGGGGCGGCGTTCAGGATCGACGCCGATGCGTTCGCGGCGCGTTGGGGACAACGCGCCCTACCGTACCTGCCCGACGGCGTGGCCGTGGGTGGCGGCGCGAAGTGGACGCTGCCGAAGGCGGGTTCTGTGGCCTACGCGAAGGGCACGACTACCGTGGACGAGGCGAAGGAGGGCGAGAACCCGTCCGGTCTGAAGCTCACGTACAAGGCGAAGGACGGCACGTTCAAGGGCTCGTTCAAGGCATACGTGGACGTTGGCGGCAAGCCGAAGGCGACGAAGGTGGACGTGACGGGCGTATTGGTGGACGGCGTGGGCTACGGCGCGGCCACGGTCAAGAAGGTCGGCGGCGTTGCGGTGACGGTTGAATAGTTGGGCGGCGGCTCGATCGGTTAGCAAGTGGCGGAGTTCAAGGACGACTGGAAGGCGGTCGAGGCGGCGGCGTGGGGACACGCCGCCCTATCAGGCGGCGGATTTATGGTATAATATCCGCGCCATGCGTAAAACGACTTTGCAGTACCGCGTGCCGTATGCGGACACCGACCAGATGGGCGTTGTCTACTACGGCAACTACCTCACCATCTTCGAGCGCGCGCGCAACGAATTGATGCGCGCCTGCGGCTACACCTACAAACAGTGCGAGGCGGAAGGGTGGATGCTCCCCGTCGTGCATGCGGAGGTCAACTACCACCGCCCTGCCCATTACGACGACTTGCTGGAGGTCACGGCTTGGTGTAGCAGCCACAAGGGCGTGCGGCTCGAAATCGCCTGTGAGGTGCGCGTGAACGGCGAGTTACTCGTGGACGGCTTCACGCGCCACTGCTTCGTCTCGACCACCACCTTCCGTCCCATCCCCCCGCCGGAGAAGTTCATCGCGATCCTCGATGAGCCAGAACAGCAGTAGGTGAGGATATGCATACGAATCCTGAAGTGAAAGCAAAACGGGAGCTTACGCCGACGGCGTTGATCCTCGGCGTGATACTGGCCGTCGTATTCGGCGCGGCGAATGCTTACTTGGGCCTTCGTGTGGGGTTGACGGTGTCGGCCTCCGTTCCCGCCGCCGTGGTTTCGATGGCCGTATTGCGTTTCGTGCTGCGGCGTGATTCGATTCTCGAAAACAACATGGTGCAGACGATCGGCAGTGCCGGTGAGTCGCTTGCGGCCGGGGCGATCTTCACCTTGCCGGCCATCTATCTTTGGGCGGAGGAGCGTCCGATGGATTTCTCCGCGCCGGAGATGCTGTCCGTCACGCTGATCGCCCTCGCGGGCGGGTTGCTCGGCGTGCTGTTGATGGTGCCGCTCAGAAGGCCGCTGATCGTCGAAGACAAGGCGCTGACCTACCCGGAGGGCGTGGCGTGCGCCGACGTGCTGAAGGCCGGCGAGGCCGGCGCGAAGCACGCGCGAAACGTGTTCGTGGGGCTGGGCGCGGGTGCGGCGGTCAAGACGGTGACGGGCGGGCTCAAGTGGATACCGGAAAACTTCCTCTTCCCGGTGCATGGCACCCGCGGGGCACTTGGATTCGACATCTCGCCCGCGCTTCTCGGCGTGGGCTACATCGTGGGCACGAAGGTCTCGACCCTGCTCTTTGGCGGCACGCTGTTCGGCTGGCTCGTGCTGCTGCCCATTCTTGCAGTGGCAATTCCCGGAGCCGGCTCGGCGTGGGACGTGCAAAGCGCGCAGCATATCTGGAAGCATTATGTGCGCTATGTGGGCGTGGGGGCGATTGCAATGGGCGGCTTCATTTCGCTCGTGCGGTCGCTGCCGGTTTTCCTGAGCGCGTTTAGGCGGAGTTCAGTTATCGGGAGTTCAGTTATCGGCGATAATATCGCCGATCACAGGACTCTCGCCGATCACAGAACTCTCGACCTCCCCATGAAGGCCGTAGTAGGCGGCGTTGCTTTCTTGGTGCTTTTCATCTGGCTCGTGCCTGCCATACCGGTATCGTTTCTGGGGGCGGTGCTCATCGCGCTCTTCGGCTTTTTCTTCGCGACCGTCTCGGCGCGGATGGTCGGGCTGGTCGGCAGTTCGAACAACCCCATTTCGGGAATGACGATCGCCACGTTGGTGGTCGCGACGCTGGCCCTGCGGGAAACGGGAACCACAGGCGCGGCGGGCATGGTGGCGGCAATCGCTGTTGGCAGCGTGGTGTGCATCGTGGCCGCCATCGCCGGGGATACGGCGCAGGATCTCAAGACAGGAAACATCCTGGGCGCAACGCCCTGGAAGCAGCAGACCGGCGAGGTCATTGGCGTCATCGCCTCGTCGCTCGCGATCGGCGGCGTGCTCATTCTCCTGCACCGCGCCTGGGGATTCGGAAGCGACGCCATCTCCGCTCCGCAGGCGATGATGATGAAGTCGATCGTGGAAGGCATCATGGGCGATGGCCTGCCTTGGGGTTTGATCGCGGGCGGCGCGGTTTTTGCGGTGGTTTTGACCATCTTCCGCGTGCCGGTGATGCCCGTAGCCATCGGCATGTACCTGCCCGTCGGGCTGGGCGTCACCATGTTCGTCGGCGGCCTTCTGCGCTGGTTTGTTGATTGGCGCAGGGGCGGAAATGCTTCCGGCGAAGATTCCGTCACGCTCCTCTCGGCCGGCCTCATCGCGGGCGAGGGCCTCTGCGGCATCCTCTTGGCTATTTTCGCGCTTTTCTGAGACGCATAACAACAAGGACAAAAACATGAGATGCAAAACGCTTTTACTGGTTGCAGCAGTTGCCGCGTTGGCGGCCGCCGATACGCAGGGCGCGTCGAAGGACGTGCTTGAGGAATGTGCCGCGCAGGTGCGGCTGATGAACGCCGATGCGTTGAAACGCCTTGCGGACGACTGGGCCCAGACGCCCGGCGCCGACGCGAATGACGTTGCCGCCGTACGGGCGTTCGCCGCGACGGTCGAGAGCGAGAAGATGGCTGCCGAAAAGGCGCTCGCCTCCGGCAACGCCGCGCCCGCGCAGGCGCTGCTCGCGCGCCAGCGCCGTCTCTTGTCCGCGCATCCGTTCGTGCGCGACCTTTCCATCCTCGCCGTGAAGCACCGCGGCGGCGATCCGCGCCGGGACGCCCATCCGGCGCAACCGAATCTCTCTTGCTACAACCACCTCATCGTCGACCGGAACAGGGCCGCGTCGCTGGTCGTCCTCTCCGGCTTCCGCGACGAGAAGCCAACCGAGCACGAGCTCTACAAGCATACGGGCACGATCCACTCGGTGGACCTCAACTGGGACGGACGCCGCATCCTCTTCGTGGGCCCGGATCCGGCGCGGGGCAAGGCCTGGCGGCTCTTCGAGACGGATGCGGACGGCGCGTCGGCGAAGACGCTCCTCCCGACGAACTTCATCCACGAGGCGGCGGACTGCTGCTGGCTGCCCGACGGGCGCATCGTGTTCACGTCGGACGCCGGCGAGCAGGGGCTTCCCTGCGAGTCTGGACGGTTGCGCATGAGTAACAGCTACCGCCTCGATCCCGCAAATGGCAAGGTGGACCGCCTGACATACGACCAGGACTCGAACTGGTACCCGAGCGTGCTCAACGACGGACGCATTCAGTACGTGCGCTGGGAATACTGCGACGTACCGCACTTCTTCAGCCGTGTGCTCATGACGATGAATCCCGACGGCACGCGCCAGATGGGCTTCTACGGCTCGAACGACTACTGGCCCAACCACTTCGGCAGCCCCTTGGCGATTCCGGGCGACAACGGCAAGTTCATCGCCGTCGCGACTGGCCACCACTCCCCCAAGAGCGGAAAGCTCGTCCTCTTCGACGCTGCGCGCGCGCACGCCGGACCCAAGGGCTGCGTCCAGATGCTGCCCGGCTGGGGCAAGCCGCCGGACGACAAGATCATGGACGGACTCTACAATGGCAGCTATCCGCGCTTCCTGCAGCCGTTCCCGCTCGGAAGTTCCCCGGCGGACGGCGCGGGCAAGTTCTTCCTCGCGGCGATGAAGGCATCCAAGAATGCGCTCTGGGGCATCTACCTCGTGGACGTCTTCGACAACATCACGCTTCTCGCCGAATGCGAGGGCTGGTGTCTCAACGAGCCGATCGCGCTTGCGGCGCGGAAGCGTCCGCCGTCCATCCCAGACCGCCGCCGCGAGAACGTGCCGTACTGCACGATGTACTGCGGTGATCTCTACCAGGGCGAGGGGCTGAAGGGCCTTCCGCGCGGAACGGTGAAGTCCGCCCGCATCTTCGCCTACCACTACGCCTTCAACCACACGGGCAGCCACCAGGCGGTCGGCGTGGAGTCGTCATGGGACATGAAGTACGTCCTTGGCGAGGTGCCCGTGACGGAGAAGGGCGGCATCTTCTTCAACGCGCCCGTCAACACGCCGATCTCGATCCAGCCGCTCGACGCGGAAGGGCGGGCCGTGCAGCTCATGCGCTCCTGGACCGTCGGCATGCCGGGCGAATACGTTTCCTGCATCGGCTGCCACGAGAATCCCAGCGTGACGGCGCGTCCGCTGCAGATCGTCCAGCGCGCGCCGGACACGATCAAGCCGCCGGAGGGACGCGACAAGCCGCGCACATGGAGCTTCCTGCGCGAGATCCAGCCGATCCTCCAGCGGCGCTGCTCGGGCTGCCACGACAAGGACCCGTGCGAAGAGGTGGCGAAGTGTCCGCAGGACAAGCAGGGCGTGTTCGTGTTCTCCATGGACGCCTACCCGCTCTTCACGCGCGGCGACAAGCCGAACCTGGCGGATTTCCGTCCGATGGAGATACAGATCAAGAATTTCAGGGACGACCACGTGGGGTGCTACTCGAAGAGCTACTTCTATCTCCAGCCCTACGTGCGGCGTCCGGGGCCGGAATCGGACTACTACCTCCAGAACCCGCTTGAGTACCATGCCAACACGAGTCCGCTCGTGCAGATGCTCAAGGCGGGGCACCACGGCGTGGAGCTGACGGACACGGAATGGCGCCGCCTCTACACGTGGATCGACCTCAACGCGCCGTTCTGGGGCACGTGGACCGATCAGGTCGAGTACTTCCGCATGCGCGGCGACCGCGGCTGGGCTGGTTCGGGACGCACGCACGAGGAACAGCAGAAGCTGCTGGAGTATTCCCATGCGCGTCGCCAGTACGGCGAGCGGAACTTCCAGGGATTCTGGGATCCGAAGAATGATCCGGAGCTTGACCGCTACACGTACCGCGACGCGGAGAGGGACATTCCGAAGATCGCGTTCGAGCCGCCGAAGAAACCGGCGGCGAAGCGTGCACCGGCGAAAACGGTCCAGGAAGTGAAGCCGTCGAAACTGCGCGTGGAACTGGACGCGCCGGGCGGACGGATCGCGTTCCGCCGGACGGCGTCGGGCGTGTGGATGGCCGAGGGCGAATTGCCGCTTGCGAACTGGCTCGCCTACGAGCCGGAGCACCGGAACGGCTTCATCGACTGGGTGGGCAAGGACCACTATGCGCCGGGAACGTCCGCCGAACGTCATGACCTGCCCGTCATCCGCGTGTCGTTCGACGAGGCCAAGGCATACGCCGCCTGGCTCTCCGAGCAGACGGGCGTGAAGGTGCGCCTGCCGACGGAGGCGGAATGGGAGCATGCGGCGCGCGCGGGCGTGTCGGGCGACTATGCGTGGGGCGGGAACATGGCCGACTTCGCGAAGGTCGCGAACCTCGCGGACGCATCCGTCGAGAACCTGCCGAACCAGTTCAAGGTGTTCAACTACCATCTGCGCTTCATGGGGGCGAACGACGGCGAAATGACGCTCGGCTCCGCGGTGAAGCACCGCTACGGCGCGAACGCGGCGGGGTTTTTCGACATGATCGGAAACGTGGAGGAATGGTGCGTAGGGCCGTCGGGAGAGGCTGTTGCACGCGGAGGCGCGTTCAACGTGCTGCCTCGGATGGCGACATTCGGCCGCCGGAATACGTATTTCCCCTGGCAGCGAGTCTTCAACGTGGGCGTGCGCCTCGTGCTGGAACCGGGTGCTGAATCCGCCGAGAAAAATTGATGACGCCACCTGCGCTCGCGCGAGAATGTAAATGAGGATAACCTTGATGATTGCTTTCGCTATTGGGAGAATAGGAGTCTCGGAGTTTAGGAGAATATTTTACTCATCCTCCAAGACTCCAAAACTCTGAAACTCTCAATAGCGAAAGCAAATAAGCGGAGTCACAATAAAGTTATATGCAAGGAGAAAACAGAAATGGACGAAAAGCAAGGTGCGTCTGTTGCGTGTGCCGCGACGGGCAGAAGAGGGTTCATCGGTGGCATGCTCGCCGCTGGTGCGGTGCCGGTCATCGTGCCGGCGACGGTTCTTGGCAAGGACGCGCCGTCGAACAAGATCACGTTGGGCGTGATCGGACTCGGCGCGCGGGCGCGCAACGTGGTGCCGTCGCTCGTGGGTCTGCCGAACGTGCGCCTCGTGGCGATGGCGGACTGCGACCTGCGGCGCGTGCGGGGCGGTTGGGCGGCCAAGTACGTCTCCAGCACCTACGGCAAGAACCATGGCGTGCGCACGACGGGCGACTTCCGTGAGGTCTGCACGGCGGCGGACGTCGACGCCGTGGCCGTGATCGCCAACCTCCACTGGCATCCGTACGTCACGGCGCTCGCCCTCCGCAGCGGCAAGCACGTGTTCATGGAGAAGCCGTTCGCGCCGTCCGCCGAGGAGGGACGCCTTATCGTGGACGCCGTCAAGGCCGCGCAGAAGCGCGGACAGGTGTTCCAGGTCGATTTCCAGCGCCGCGGGATGCTGAACTTCATGTGGGCCGGCGAGCTCGCGCTGAACGGCGAACTCGGCGAGATCAAGGAAGTCATCTGCGCGACGGTTGGTAACAAGCACTGGGACCACATGCCGGCGCAGCCCGTGCCGCAGACGATGGACTGGCACCGCTGGTGCGGTCCCTGCGAGGTGACGCCGTTCAACGAGAAGAAGCTCAGCATCTGGCCCACGGAACTGATGAGCCAGTATTCGCCGAACGGCATGGCGCAGTGCTGGGGCTGCCATTACCTCGACCTCTCGCAGTTCTGTCTCCGCCGCGAGGATTCGCTCCCCGTGGAGGTGAACGCCTTCGGCACGTTCCCGTATCCCGGCTCGAGCATGACGGACACCGTTGTAGCCTGGAACGCGGAGCTGGTCTACGAGAAGGGCCCGCGCGTGGTCTTCGTCGACAACGACACGAACAAGTACGGCCTTGTGCACGGCATCAGGTTCGTCGGAACGAAGGGCTGGGCGCAGGCCGAGGAACGCGGCTTCAAGACGTCCATCCCCGACATCGCCAAGACGAGCCTGAAGCCCGGCAAGATGCCGGTAAAGCTCCCGCACTACAAGGGCGGCATGGCGGCCGACTTCGTGGACGCCATTACGTCCGGGCACACGGAATGCGTGATGACCCAGGCGGAGAAGGCCTGGCACTCCGACCTCCTCCCGCAGATGGCCCTCCACTCCATCAAACGCGGGAAGCGGCTGAAGTTCGATGCCGCCGCGTTCCGCTACACGAACGACGACGAGGCGAACAAGCTCCTCAAGGCGCGTCCCTACCTCAACGGCTGGAGCCTCAACGATGTTCGCGGCTAGTCTTGCGGTGGCGGCGGCGCTCACCGCCGTCCCGGTTTCCGACGGTTGGCGCGTGCAGCGCGCGGACGGCACCGTCCTTCTGGAGCAACACGCCGCCGCCGACCATCGGGCGTACGTCCATCCGCTCATGGCGCCAGACGGCAAGGGCGTCTATACGGAGAACGAGCCGAAGCACCATCCGTGGCAGCACGGCCTCTACATCGGTCTCCACGCCGTCAACGGCATCAACTTCTGGGAGAAGGAACAGAACAAGTTCCACCCGGAGCCGGTGGCGAAACCGGTCGTGGAGGGCAACACCGCGCGCTGGAAGGTGAAGACACGCTGGACGGACCAAGACGGCTCGCCTGTCCTGACGGAGACACAGGACTGGACCTTGACCGACTACGGCACGAACTACGTGCTGGACCTCACGTGGACGCTTTCGGCGGACTTCGGCGACGTCACCTTCGGCAAATGGGCGTATGGCGGGTTGTTCCTGCGGATGCCGTACAAAAAATCCAACGCCAAGCGGCAGTTCGCCGTGAACTCGCGCGGCCAGCGCAACGGCGCCGCCGAACAGAAAGAGGCGGAGTGGGTAGAGGTATCTATGCCCATTGAGGGGCGGACCTCTAACGGCGTGGTACGCATCGAGGACCTGCCGGGCAACCCGGGCTATCCGAACCCGTGGCGCGTGGACGGGCAGCTCGGCATCGCGCCCAGCCCCTGCATACGCGGCCCGTGGCGTCTCTCAAAAGGTGAATCCCGTGTAAACCGCTACCGCGTGACGGTAAAGGCCGAATAATCTGCACTAATCCGCTAAACCCCCTTGCGGAAGAGGCGATCAATAGGGTATAATACGCGCCATGGAGAATTGCTTCAACAGCGCGGAGCCTAGTAATCCTATGGACGGAAAGCAGGTACGCGCCGACAAGTCGGCGCGCACGGGCAGGCTTTTGCCGCCGCCCGTGGGGACGAGCGACTGGGCGAGGTTCTCGCGCACGTCCTACTGCGTGGACAAGACGCTGATCCTGAAAGACCTCATCGACGCCGAGTCGACGGTGGTGCTCTTTACGCGTCCGCGTCGCTTCGGCAAGACAACGACGCTGAAGATGATCCGTGCGTTCTACGAGGGCGCGGCGGCAGATCGACACGCGCGAATACACCACCGAGATGCTCGCCGATTTCGCCGCGCATGGCGAGAAGCGCGACATCCTCAAGTTTCGGCATGGCCTTCTACAAGAAGAACCTCGTCGTCTGCAAGGACCTGTCCAAATGATCCGAATTTGAACATGCGATTCAGGGAGGATTGATGACATGAGCAAATCGAAAACAAAGCGAACCCTTGTGTTCGATCTTGACGGAACGCTTGAGACGCCGTATTTCGACAAAGAGGCGAAGTCCAAGGTGAAGGCTTGGATGAAGCGACATCCATCCGGCAATACGTTTGACAGAATGTATGCGGAGGTGATGGAGGACAAGCTGCCGCACTTCTTCCTGAACGGCGCGTTCGAGCTGTTGCGGTGGGCGGACGACCATGTTTTCGACATTGTGTTCTTCAGCAACGCCGTAGAGGAACGGAATCGGGAACTGTGTCCGATCCTCATGGAGCGCGCATTTGCAGGCGGCAGGATCCCGAAATACAGGATTCTGTCCAGAGGGGACTGCATTGACACGCGGCACATGCGCGACGACGACGAGAACCGGTATCAAGGACTGTGGTACGGCAACTACAAGAAGAAGCTCGGGGGCGTGGTGGTGCCCGAAGGCGACGTTCCGAACACGCTGATGATCGAGGACGACAGTTCCTACGCGGCGAGAGGCGAAGAGCGGAATTTCGTCTACGGCGTGTATGGAGGCTGTGCGAACGAGTTCATCAAGAAGCCGCTCCTTTCCAAAGACCACGGTCAGGACTTCCATCTGCCGTTCTACTTCTGCGGGCTTCTCGAGCGCATCGTGTCGTATGCCGACAGGGAGGGCGTGTCGCTCGCCGATGCGGCGGTGCAGGTCCAGTACGGGGACTATGGCCTGTATTTCCCGCTCGACGGCGAAAAGCGGAAGAACTCCAGCGGAAGTTTCATGAGTCCGCCATCGCCGCCCTTGCGAGAATTCGACGTGTTCAAGGCCGGATGGAAGGCCCTTTGCGCCTACAATCCCGAACTGAAGTTCTGGGGCGGCGTCGTAAGGGACGATATATGGCAATGGCCCGTTCCCAATGTCCCGCCGCCTCCGCCGCCAAAACCCAAACGCGTGGTGAAGACCGACATGACGCGGAAGGAGGCGGAATATTGGATGTGCCGACTGCAGGATGCGCTTCGGACCATTGCACAAGACAACGTCAAGACGGTTGCGCTTGAAGGCAAGGAGTTCGGCGACGGAGTGATGCAGGGGGAGACGGGCAGCATCCCGATGCGGCTTTTCGATTTCGAAGACAAGGAATATTTCAACAAGAAGAAGGTCAACACCCTCTATGTGTACGGATACCTTCCCCAAAAAAGGGAACGCAGCAAGGGAGCCTACGACATGTACGCACCGCCGGATGAAGGCACCTTAAGATACGATGTCTGCATGGACTACATTTCCATGTTTATGCGCAGTTGCTTCGGACTTATACCCGATATTCATAACGTCGAGAGCTCTGACTGCGAACACTGGCGCATACCATTGACGCCTATACGCTTGTAACCACGAGGATATCCATAAGAATCAATCGTGTTTAATTTAAGGTGAAGGTCACAATATGGCTGAAACGACAAACAAAGGCGAAGAGGTTGTGCGCGCCGGCGTGGCGGCGTGCACGGGCAGGCTTTTGCCGCCGCCCGTGGGGACGAGCGACTGGGCGACGTTCTCACGTGATTCCTATTGCGTGGACAAGACGCTCATCTTGAAGGACCTCATCGACTCGAAGTCGCGTGTGGTGCTGTTCACGCGCCCGAGGCGCTTCGGCAAGACGACTGCGCTGGAGATGATCCGGGCGTTTTACGAGGACGAGTCGTCGCTGTTCCAGGACAAGAAGATATGGGCGGCGGGAGAGGTGTACCGTAAGGAGCAGGGTACTCATCCTGTCATCTTCCTCTCATTCAAGGACGTGAAGTGGAAGACGTTTGGTGAGTCCATCAAGTTCCTGAACGCCTTGCTTGCTCCTTGCGTGGGGAAGTTTGCAAAGGCCGTTGAGGCATTGGAGCTTGAGACGGAACGGGACCGCTTGTTGCGCGTGATGCGCGAACAAGGAGATGAAACGGATCTGTCGCTGTCGCTCGGTCTTCTTTCCAAGGCGGTTCATGCTTTCACGAAGAGGCTTCCCGTCATCTTGATCGACGAGTACGACCAGCCGATCACCTCCGCTTCGACGCATGGGTACTATGACGAGATGTGTACCTTCATGCGCGTGTTCCTTTCGGGCGCGCTGAAGGACAACAAGCATTGCCATATCGGGATCATGACGGGCGTCCTCCGCGTGGCGAAGGAGGGAATCCTCTCCGGTCTCAACAATCCCAAGGTCTGGACGGTCTTCGAGTCGGAGTACTCGCAGTATTTCGGTTTCACCGAAGAAGAGGTTGCGGAGATGGCGCGGTACTACGGCGCCGAGGATAAACTGCCGGAGATCAAGGCCTGGTACGACGGCTATGACTTCGGCGGGACGGAAATCTACAATCCGTGGAGCGTGCTGAGATATTTTGACTGCCATTGCCGTCCCGACGCCTATTGGCTCGACACGAGCTCCAACGACCTCATCTCAGCGATCGTGCGCGATCTGCCGCATGACATGGTACGGACGCTGGAGGCGCTCCTCCGGGACGAGACGCCGCGCGTGCAGATGGCGAAGGAGCTGGGGCCGTACAAGGACGTCATGGCGAACAAGAGTTCGCTGTACGCCCTGCTGGTGTCGGCAGGTTATCTGAAGGTCGCGTCGCCCATTGAAGAGGGCATGTGCAAGGTGGCGCTCCCGAACCACGAGCTTTCGCTCGTTTTCGTTAACGACATCAAGGCGAAGATCAACGCGGCGCTGGCTGTCGGGACGAGCGACATCGTCGGGGCGCTTCTCGACCGCGACGCCGACGCCCTCCGCCAGGCGATCGCCGCGTTCCTGCTGGAAAGCGTCAGCTACTTCGACGCGGCGGCGGAGGGGTTCTTCCACGGGCTCACGCTCGGATTCCTCGCGATACTCAGGAAGCGGTTCCGGGTCCTCTCGAACGTCGAGTCGGGCGAAGGGCGCTTCGACATCGCCCTCAAGCCGCTCGTCGAGCCGTTTCCGGCGTTCATCATCGAAGTCAAGGCAGCGGATTCCGCCACGGACGATCTCAAGGCCCTTGCGCGCGACGCCCGCGCCCAGATCGACGGGAAGAAGTACGACGCCACCTTCCGCGCCGAGGGCATCACGGACATCGAGAAGATCGGCCTCGCCTACTTCAAGGACAAGGTCGAACTCTGCAAAAACCTTGAGGAGGCATCATAAACGTCATGGAGAAATGCTTCAACATCGCGGGGCCGTGCTTCCCGGACGAGCACTACATGCTGCCGGCGCTTGAAAGGCTGCCGGGCATCATGCGCATCGTCGAGCAGCGCAGCTACTTCGTGTTGCACGCCGCGCGTCAGTCCGGCAAGACGACGGCGCTGAAGGCGCTTGTCCGGGCAATCGACGCGAAGGGCGAGATGAACGCCCTCTACTTCACTGTCGAAACAGTCCAGCGATTTACTGACCCGAGAGACGGAATCCCGAAGATCGTCGAGTCGATGCGCAACGCCGTCCTGCGCCATCCAATCTTCAAGGACCTCGTCCGCGATCCCGATTCGCCCATCCCCGCGCTTCTTCCGCCGCCGCCGGGGCTGGACGTCAAGGCGCTTCTCTCCCTCATGTCCGAGAAGTCGGAGAAGCCGCTCGCCGTGTTCTTCGACGAGGTGGATTGCCTTTCGGACGACACGCTCGTGACGTTCCTGCGCCAGCTGCGCGACGGTTACATTACGCGGGACACTTCGCCGTTCCCCTCGTCGATCGCGCTTGTGGGGATGCGCGACATCCGCGACTACAAGGCGCGGATTCGTCCTGACGGGCGGACGCTCGGCGACGCGAGTCCGTTCAACATTATTTCTGAAGATTTGACGATTTCAAACTTCGGCAGGAACGACGTCGCTCGCCTCTACGCACAGCACACGGAGGCGACCGGGCAGGTCTTTTGCGATGGTGTCGTGGACAGGGTGTACGAATATACGCGCGGCCAGCCGTGGCTCGTGAACGCGCTCGCGCGGGAATGTGTCATGAAGATCCATGGAGGACGCCATGAAGAGCCGGTTACGATAGAAGACATCGCCACTGCGAAGGAGACTATCATCCGCGCGCGCGGCACGCATGTGGACAGCCTCATGGAACGGCTCAAGGAGCCGCGTGTGAGGCGTGTCGTGGAGCCGGTGATCCTCGGTCGGGATCCGTTCCTTTCCGAGTTTGACGACGACTACCGCTATGTACTTGACATTGGACTCCTCAGGGAGGACGAGGCTCACATGCTCGTACCCAGCAATCCAATGTACGCCGAGATCATGATCCGCTATCTTTCCGCCACCGAGCAGAAGCGCTTCTACAATGACTATCGCACGCCGTTCTGGCTGAAGCCCGACGGCTCGCTCGACATGCCCGCGCTGATGGCGGAGTTCCAGCGGTTCTGGCGCGAGAACAGCGAGGCCGACGAC
>CAMKJU010000022.1 GCA_946413265.1 uncultured Lentisphaerota bacterium | reverse complement strand
CGTGATCCAGTCGATCGCCCACATGAAGCACGACATCCTCAAGGGCGGCTACACCTCGCTCAACCTCGACGAGGCGCTGATCGGCCTCGCAATCTCCTGCACCACGAACCCGGCTGCGCAGATCGCCACCGAGAAGCTGAACGAGCTGCGCGGGTGCGAGGTCCACATGACGCACATCGTCACGCCCGGTGACGAGGCCGGCCTCCGCCGCCTCGGCTGCCGCTTCACGAGCGATCCATACTTCGCCTCGAACGCCCTCTTCACCGCCGGCCAGTAGTGCACGGCCCCGCTGGACGGAACTGCACATGGGCGTGTTGCTCGCAAGCGAACGGCATACGGCGAAGGGACGTATCTTCCTCGCCATCGTCTATGCCGTCCTGGCGCTCGGCGGCCTCACGATGGTTCTGCCGTTTCTCATCATGCTCGCCTCAAGCATCTCGGGGCCGTATGATTACAACCGCCATTCACCCGTCGTACGCGCGCTCTGGGACCGCAACGACCGTTTCATGCGCTCGCTCGCCACGTACTTCCCGCGCTTCCCGCGCGAAATCTATCCCGACGCCCCCGAATCCTGGGGCAGCTGGGCAACCGTCGCGCGCGATGCGGACGGCATCGCCGCTTTCGCCGCGCAGCATCTCGAGCCCGCCTGGACGAACCTCGCCGTGCGCGCCGACTGGAAACGCCACGCCGAGACGTTCCGCGACCGCACGCTCGCCTGGGACATCGACTACACCACCTGTGCCTACGACGCGCGCGACGTGGCGCCGTTCGTCAAGTCCCAGACTACGCTCGACGACCTCAACCGCACGTGGCCCGTCCGCTACCGCAGCTTCTTTGACATCTCTTTTACCGCCGAGTCGAAAATCCCCCTCAGACACGCCTCGTGGAAACCACCGAAAAACGACCCGAAGTACGCAATGTGGTGTGCGTTCAAAGACCACTACCGCCAGCGCATGGTCGTCGACGGCGACTACATTTCCCGTACGCTCCCCTTCCCACTCATCACTAAACCACAAACCACAAACCACGAACCACAAACCACGAACCACAAACCACAAACCACGGACATCCGCGCCGCGCTCGCCATCCAGTTCATCGAACATGGCGACCGCGACTTCTGGCGGAGTGCCTTCGCGAACTACCGGCTCGTCGCCGACTACCTCTTCGTGCGCGGACGCGCCTTCCTCAACACGCTCATCCTCGTGCTGCTCACCGTCCTCGCACACCTCACCGTCAACCCGCTCGCCGCCTACGCGCTCTCGCGCTTCAAGATGCGCGGCACGGAGCAAATCCTTCTTTTCCTGCTTGCCACGATGGCGTTTCCCGCCGCCGTCACGGCGATTCCGGGATTCCTCCTCGTGCGCGACCTCGGATTACTCAATACCTTCGCCGCGCTTGTGCTGCCCACGGTGGCGAGCGGCATGTCGATCTTCATCCTAAAGGGGTTCTTCGACGCCCTTCCGCGCGAGCTCTACGAGGCCGCCGCGATCGACGGCGCGTCCGAATGGCTTGTGTTCCGCAAGATCACGCTCCCGATGACCACGCCCATCCTCGCCGTCAACGCGCTCAACAGCTTCCTAGCGGCGTACAACTCATGGGAATGGGCGTTCCTCGTGTGCCAGAAGGAGTCGCACTGGACGCTTGCCGTGTGGATGTACCAGATGAGCCAGCAATTCGCAGGACAGCCCTGGTGCGTGATGGCCGGCTTCGTGCTTGTCTCCATCCCCACCGCCGTCGTCTTCCTCGCCTGCCAGAAGGTCATCCTCCGCGGCATCGTGCTCCCATCAATGAAGTAGCCGCCTACGCGCTTCTCTTGCGCGCGATGAACTCGTCCACCGCGGCAATCATGTTCTCCTCGCACTCGATGTGGAACAGCTCGAAGGAATCCATGATGAACTTCGAGACGCCATATTTCTCGAAGAGCGCGGCGACCTCCGCTCCGCTGAGGCCCTTGGCGTGACGGTACAGTTCTGCGGCAAAGACCAGATACTCCCCTTCGCGGCTCATCACAGCGCCTCCTGCGGATAGGTGAACTTGCCCGTGCGCAACTCTTCTTCGACCAACGACGCGAGCAGTTGCGGACTGTGATGCCAGAGTTTCTGCCCCTCATCAGAAATCGCAGCATACGCAGACGACGTGAAGTACTTGTTCATGGCGGACACCTCGTCGATTCCAAGCGACTCCGCAAGAAGTCCGACGACAGCCGGCGAAATCACCACCGCCAAATACCCTGCATACTTGCGCGCGTCCATTGTGCCGTGAAAAAGCGGCTGTTCAAACGCCCTTGACATACGCATCAATCTCCTTGACCATTTCTTCTTCCGTCATTGAGTCAAATATGTCAGGACACTCAGCTATGTAATTCAAGATCGCATACTGGTCGTCAAGGGCAAGAAATTCCTGCATTGAGATATGGTGAGCAGCGCAATATGCTCCCGACAACAGGAACATAATGAAAATTGAATTGTTTATTCTCTTATCGCTCATTGCGGCAACATTATACCAAACAGAAAGCGCGGCAACAAGTGCCGCGCTCCGTTTTTAGTTCAATTCCACAATTGCTGAAATATGCTTGAATACCTTGTCGACCTCAGGAGAGAGCGGTTATGGTCGCGTCGAGGGCGGGGAGATCGGAGACGTTCGTCGTGAAGAGCTCGGCGTCGATCTTCTTGATGAGTCCGCTCAGGACCTTGCCTGGGCCGAACTCCACAAACCGCGTGCAGCCAAGGGTCTTCGCGGCCTCGACGTCGGCCGCCCAGTTGGTCGTCTGCGTGACCTGCTCAAGCATGAGCGCCTTGATGGCGCCGGGGTCGGATGAGTGCGGCTGCCCCGTAACGTTGGAAAGGACGGGGACCTGCGGCGCGTGGAACGTCACCGTATCCAGCACCGGCGCGAGCTTCTCGCGCGCAGGCGCCATGAACGGCGAGTGGAACGCGCCAGCCGTCTGAAGCGGAATAGCACGCTTGATGCCGAGTTCCTTGGCGACCGTTGCGGCCTGCGCCACGGCGTCCTTGGAGCCGGACAGCACCTGCTGCGCGGCCGAATTGATGTTGGCGACCGTGCAGCCAGTCTTCTCGCAGAGCTCCTTGAGCTGGTCGGCGGACGCCCCCATGATGGCGATCATCCCAGAAGGCGTGGCGGTACACGCCTCCTGCATGAAGCGTCCGCGCGCCTCCAAGACGGTAAGCGTGGCATCGAAATCGAGCACGCCTGCGGCGCAGAGCGCGCCCCATTCGCCAAGCGAGAGACCCGCCGCGCAGGCGAAGGACGTGGGACGCCTCTTCTGGAATGCGCGGTAGGCCGCGTAACTCGTCACGAAGATGGCCGGCTGACACACGTTCGACTTCGTGAGTTCCTCAGCGGGGCCTTCGAAGCATATCTTCTTGAGATCAAAGCCCAGGACGGCGTTCGCCTTGTCAAACAAGGCCATCGCTTCGGCATCGGCCTCCGCGAAATCCTTGCCCATACCGGGAACCTGCGCGCCCTGTCCGGCGAAAATGCAGCAATCTGACATGTCTTCTATCCTCGAAACGAGCTTTACTTACTGTGGCGGTCAGTCCGCGCTCGCGCGGACCTTGCCTTCCTTGATTCGCTTCTCGATCACTTCCTGGGCAATGTTCTTCGGCACCGCCTCGTACTGCTTGAAGATCATCGTGAACGTGCCGCGGCCCTGCGTGACCGTGCGGATGGCGTTCGAATAGCCGAACATCTCGCCGAGCGGGACGGTCGCCTTGATGAGCTTCACGCCCGCGCGGTCCTCCATGCCCTCCACGCGCCCGCGGCGCTGGTTGATGGAGCCGTTCGCGGCGCCCATGTAGGTCTCCGGCACGGCGACTTCCACGTCCATCATCGGCTCGAGGAGCTGCGGCTTCGCCTTGAGGAAGCCCTGCTTGAAGCACTGCATCGCGCAGGTCACGAACGCGAATTCGTTCGAGTCGACTTCGTGGTAGGAGCCGAAGTACACCGTCGCCTTGACGTCCACCACCGGGAAGCCCGCGAGCGGGCCGCTCTCGAGCGCCTTGCGGACGCCCTTCTCGACCGCCGGGATGTACTCGGTGGGAATCACGCCGCCCTTGATCTCGTTGACGAACTCGAAGCCCTTGCCAGGCTCCTGCGGCTCGAGCTTGAGGCACACGTGCGCGTACTGGCCGCGGCCGCCGGACTGCTTGACGTGCTTGTACTCGTTCTCGACCGAAGTCGTGATCGTCTCGCGGTACGCGACCTGCGGGGCGCCCACGTCGCACGCGACGTTGAACTCGCGCTTCAGGCGGTCCACGATGACTTCGAGGTAGAGCTCGCCCATGCCGGCGATGATCGTCTCGGAGGTTTCCTGGTCGAAGGTCACGACGAAGGTCGGGTCTTCCATCGCGAGCGCGTGCAGCGCCGCGCCGAGCTTCTCGTTGTCCTGACGCGACTGCGGCTTCACCGCGACGGAGATCACGGGCGCCGGGAAGTCGATGGACTCAAGGGTGATCGGATGCTCGGGGTCGCAGAGCGTGTCGCCCGTGCGGGTCTGCGTGAGGCCCACGCACGCCACGATGTCGCCGGCGTGCGCCTCTTCGAGCGCCTCCTGCTTGTTCGCGTGCATGCGGAAGAGACGGCTGATGCGCTGCTCCTGGTTGATCGTGGAGTCGAGCAGCTCGCCGCCGAGCTTGAGCGTGCCGGAGTAGACGCGCACGAAGGTGATCTTGCCCATCGCCTTGTCGGACATGATCTTGAACGCGAGGCCGCAGAACGGCTCGTTGTCGCTCGGCTCGCGCTTCTGCGAGGGATCGTCGGCGGAGACGGCCGCGCCCGCGTCAATCGGGGACGGCAGGTAGTCGCACACGCCGTCGAGGAGCTGCTGTACGCCCTTGTCCTTGAACGCGGAGCCGCAGAACGCCGGGGTGATCGTGCGGGCCATGCAGCCCTTGCGGAGCGCGCCCTTGATCTCGTCCACCGTGAGCTCCTCGCCCGCGAAGAACTTCTCCATGAGCGCGTCGTCCTGCTCGGCGGCCGACTCGACCATCTTCTGGCGGTATTCCTTGGCCTTCTCGACCATGTCGGCGGGAATCTCCTCCTCCGTCATGTTCTTGCCGAGGCTCTTCATGTCGTAGCGGATCGCCTTCATCTTGATGAGGTCGATGATGCCGTCGAACGTCTCGCCGGCGCCGATCGGAAGCACCACCGGCACGGGGTTCGCGCCGAGCTGGTTCTTCATCTGGTCCATCACGCTGTAGAAGTTCGCGCCGATGCGGTCCATCTTGTTGACGAAAGCGATCTTTGGCACCTTGTACTTCTCGGACTGGCGCCACACCTGCTCGGACTGCGGCTGCACGCCGCCCACCGCGCAGTAGAGGGCCACCGCGCCGTCGAGCACGCGGAGCGAGCGCTCCACCTCGGCCGTGAAGTCCACGTGTCCGGGAGTGTCGATCAGCGACAGACGGTAGGCGCCCCACTGCACGCACGTGGCGGCGGACTGGATCGTGATGCCGCGCTCCTGCTCCTGGACCATGAAGTCCATCGTCGCGGCGCCGTCATGCACTTCGCCGATCTTGTAGTTCTTGCCGGAATAGTAGAGGATGCGCTCCGACGTGGTCGTCTTGCCGCCGTCGATGTGCGCCATGATGCCGAAGTTCCTAACTTTTTCAAGCGGAAACGCTTTTTTGTCTGCCATTTTTACTCCTTTGGTCTGCAAAAGTGAGGTGATATTTTACTAAAAACGGGGCCAAACCGCAAGGGGGTGATTTTAGATTTTGCATTTTCCCGAATCAGCGGGAGACTGCGTCTAGCGCCGAGACCATCAGGCGGCGGGCATGCTCGTCGCGCATCTTAGAGGTCTCGCTGCCGACGACCACCACGATTGCGCGGTGTCCGTCGCGCTTGCCGGTGAGGATGATCGAGGATCCGCAGTACTCTGCGTAGCCAGTCTTGAGTCCGTCCACCTCGCTCTCGCCCTTCGCGTTTACGATCTTCTTCTTGTCCATGCGCAGGATATTGTTGTGGTTGAGGAACTTGACCGGCTGCCCCTGCTTGTTCACGATGGTCTTCATCGTGTACGTCTTAGCGCTCGTCCAGCGGTATATCTCGTTGTACTTCACGAGTGCGCGGGCGAGCTTCACGAGGTCTCGCGCGGTGGAGGTGTCGTATGGCCTGCCACTGCCGTACGGCGGCGGAAAGCCGTTCGGCGTCACGAAGGATGTGCTCGTCATGCCGAGTTCCTTCGCCTTCTCGTTCATCCGCTGCACGAACGCCTGCAGGTCACCGCCCTGGATCTCGCGTCCGGCGTTGCGCGCAGTCGAGTTCTCGGCGAGCAGGACGGCGGCGTCGTTCGCGCTGTGGACGAGCATCACGAAGAGCAGTTCGTCGACCGTGATCTTCATGCCGGGCTTGAGTCCGCACACGCTCGGCTTCTCGCGCGTGCATCGCACGCTTGCGGTCACCTCGTCCACGGGCGAGTACTTGAGCGCGTGCATGTCTTCCAGCACGAGGAGGAGCGTCATGAGCTTCGTCACGGATGCGGGACAGCACTTCGCGTCCGCGCGGTCCTCAAAGATCACCTTCCCGCTCGCGGCGTCCACGCTGATCGCGCCCTGGTATGGCGCGCGGCGCACGTCGCTCTTCACCTTCAAGCCGGCGACGGCCTGCTTCTGAGGCGCGCGACGCGCCGGACCCTTCTTCGCCTTGGGGGCGGCTACGACTGCCGCACACGCGGCCAGAACCATTAACAACATCAGCTTTTTCATTTCAGTTACTTCCTTTTGACTTCTCTTATTTGCTTTCGCTACTGGGAGTTTTGGAGGTTGGGAGGCTTGGAGGATTTTCATAATCGCCTCCGAAACTCCTAATCTCCTAATCTCCCAGCAGCGAAAGCAACCAAAGTTATCCTCTTTTTCATTTCTGCGCAGAGCATGGGCTGTGGGCTTTCAGATCCAGGACCATAGCCTTTTCGGGGCAGGTAAAGGGGTTTGCGTATTTCGTGCAGTTGATGCAACCCGTGTAGAGCTTGTACATCACCTTGTCCTTCGGCACCTCATGGAACCCGAGCGTGCCGAAGAACTCGGGCGAGAACGTGAGGACGAGCGCGGCCGCCGGCTCAAACGCCCGCACGCGGCGCACGATCTCCTGCACGAGCGCGCGGCCCACTCCCTGACGGCGCCACGGCGCGCGCACGGCGACGGACTGTATCTCCACGGCCGTGTGGAGCGGCTCGCCGATTTCAGGAAAGATGCCGTATGTCGCGCACCCCACCATCTCGCCGTCCACCTCGGCCACCACGAAGCGGTCGATGTTCTCCACGATATTGCCGAGCGAACGCGGCACAAGGCGGTCGCGGTGCAGGTGGATGAGCGCGAATATGCGCTCGGCGTCCACTAGCCGCGCCGTCCGTAGTGCCGTCATGGGCTTTTGCTTCATACTTTCATTCCTCGCTGCAGGTTCATGCGGCGACAAGTATACCATGTTTACAGTGGCAGCGGGAAAAAATATTATGGCGGGCGCGTCGGGAAACGCGTTTTGTGCTATACTATTCCCCACATGGCAAAGCGTAGATACAAATCCGGCCAGACGGCGGTCGAATACATCATCGTGTTCGTCGCCCTGCTGGGCGTCGTTGCGGCCCTGGCGTGTTTCGTCCGGGCTGCGCGGTCGTCCGCCGCGCGCACAACTACGCTGGTGACATGCGAGTACCCGTAAAAGGAGGCATACGATGAAGGCAGTCAAGGGCAAGAGAGGCCAGACGATGGTGGAATACATCATCATCGTGGCGTTGGTGGCGATCTCGCTGATCGCGGTGTTCACGTACTTCGGCCGCGGCGTGGGCAGCAAGGTGGTGGAGGCCACGGAGGCCATCTCCGACGAGGAGGGTGGCAAGGCGAGACAAGCCTTAGATAAAATCGACGAAAACAAGATCAAGAAACTCGGCGAATGACCTCGGCACCGGCGCAGATCCGCGCCGACGCCCGCATACGGTCCGGCTTGCGGAAAGGACAGGCGATGGTCGAAACGGTCGTCGTCATGTTCTTTCTTTGTCTCGTTTTCTTTCTGGTCTACGAATACGCGAACCTGCTCACGGCCCACACGGTGGTGAACTACGCCGCCGCGCGCGCCGCGCGAGCCCGGACCGTTGGGTTCAACGACTTCATGGTCACGAAGACCGTGCGCGTGGCCACTGCGAGCGTGGCTGGGAAGTGCCTCTCGCAGGATGACTTCGGCGACGAGCTCTCCACCGGCACCATCGTGAGCCGCATGGGCAGCTACCTGGAGGCGGAGAACGAGGCGGACACCAAGGGCATCCTCGACTTCGAGCTGTGGGAGCCCTGTAAGCTGGGATGGACCGCAGACGAACCAAAGGGCGAGAACGCCGAGCTCATCATGCGCGTCTGGCAGCGCCGCAACCTTTACGGTTCAGGCGATGACGCGACGGACTTTCGCGAAGTCCGCGGAGAGGCCGGCATTGAAAACCACTACCCCCTCTACCTGCAATGACGGACCGCGTGCGAAAGAGCGGGCAGGTCGCGCTCGTGCTGGCGTTCATGCTGCTTGGACTCCTGTTCCTCGCGCTGGTGTGCGTGGACGCCTTCTTCTCGTCGCACCGCAAGAACCGTCTCCAGAACGCCGGCGACGCGGCCGCGCTCGCGGCGGCCCGCTGGCAGGGCATCACCCTCAACGCCCTCGGCGCGCTCAACCTCGCTAAGGTCGACGCGCTCTGCAAGGTCGGCGACCCGACGATGAACCCCGCCGCGTGGCACGAGGCCACGAACGTCTGCGAGCGCATCACGGCGCTCCAGGAGCGCATCGCCTTCGCGGGCCCGCTTATGGGCTTCTACTCCGCGCAGCGCGCGGCGATGATGAACGGCGTGACGGAGCCGGATGAGGACATGGCCGCGCTCGTCGCAGAGTCGGTGTTCCGCGCGCCGATGCTGATCGGCACCGAGCTTTGGCCTGAGAAGGCGCAGGACTACGCCGAGATGGTGCGCGGCGCGGCGCGCGACGGCGTGTTCGCGGGCGCGGACAACGCCCAGTTCTTCAACTTCGCCATATCGTCCAACCACCCGCTGTTCAACAGGGCGTTCTACGAGGCCGTGGCCGGCGAGGACTGGTGCTGGTTCTACCTGCACGGCGGCATGGCAAACCTGCTCGCGAACTTCTCCGGATGGAGCGACATCCCCTTCGCCGGCGCCGGCTCTCCGCAGAACCCCGAGTTCTTCGGCACCGGCATACGCTTCGTGCGCGGAGCGCTCGCCGACATCAACCTCGACTGGACGGAGACGCAGGTGCGCGCCGCCGTTCTCGAGCTCGCAGAACGCAGTTCCTGCCCCAACGTGAACGACTTCACTCTCCAGCAATGCGGCGTAGTCAAGAACCGCAATCTCTCCTGGGTCACCTACGGATCGTCCTGGCACGCATGGGGCCGCATGCACCGCTCCGACGCTGCGCGCCTGCCGCTGATCTCAGACGTCAAGGACAAATACAACGTGGAGGGCGCGTTCGCCGCCACGCGCGTCCGACAGGTGCTCGAGCCCTTCACGCCTGGCGTCTCCCTCCGCGCCAACGTGTGGACCGCAGCCGCGAAACCATTCGGCGCGATCGACGAGCGCACCGTCACGTGGAACGGCGAGTTCCCGCTCGTCGCGCCGGCGTTCACCGACGTGCGCCTCGTGATGCTCGGCGCGTTCGACGAGGGCAGCATGGGCATGGCCGACCGCGCATGGGTCAACCACACGCGCGACCACATCCAGCCGCCAAGCGATGTAGCCCACGCGGCCGGCTGCCGGTACTGCGCGATCCTGAAGAAGTGGGAAGACAGAGACTTCCGCAAAAAAGGCGCGGACTGGCTCGCGAAGAACGGGGAGGAGCAGTGCCGTCGTCCAACGGGGGGCGGCGGCCCGCCGGGAGGAGGTACGAGACATGCGCACTGAGAAGACTTGCAGACGCGGCCAGGCCATGATCGAGATGGCGATAGGCATGCTTGTGTTCGCGCTGATCCTGGGCGGGCTGATCTCATTCGGCTCGATCATCCCCGAATCGATGCGGCTCCAGACCATGGTGCGCCGCATGGCCGGGTACGATGCGCAGAGGGCAACGGCCGGCGAGGGCGACGGAGCTCCTATGCTCGCCCTCGAATCCGTGCTGTCCGAACCGGAAATACGTCCGGTCAGCGCGCCGGAGCCCTTCTCCGACGCCTCGACGCGCCCCTTTGACTTCCGCAAGCAGTCGCTCAACTTCGCCATCAGCATCGATCCGGGAACTGCCGAGTGGATATGGGGCGGCGAGACCTCCTTCCGCGGGCTGGAGGAATGCCACATGCCCGTAATGACCATTCCCGAATTCCCCGCCGAGGAGGTAATTAAATGACAAAGCGCCGTGTAATCGTCGTCCTTGCCCTTCTCGCGTGCGCCCTCGCGGCCGCAGCCGGCTGGTTCTACCAGCAGCCCGGCGTGCCGTCCCTGCCGTCAGGAGGCTGGCAGGGCGAGCTATACGGCGGGCGCACGTCAGTCAGCGTGTGGCAGACGCCTGGCACCGCGGCGTCCGCCGCCGCCGCGCGCGAGGCCGCATACGTCGCGGAGGGGTGGACGCCCGCGCCGGTCTGCACGCCAACCTTCAAGCTGCTGCTGCGCGAACACGACCTTGTCGCCATCCTCGCCGAGGACCTGTCCGACGGGACAACCGTCACCGAACTTCTCCGCCACGGAGTTTTATGATAGAATAGGAACCCCATGAAACAGAAAATCGTCTTAGTCGTATCCATAGTGATCGGCCTCCTGGCCGCATTTCTCACGCGCACCTACCTCGCGTCGAAGGACGCCGAGATTCGCCAGCTCAAGGACGAGTTCGTGAAGAAGCACAAGACGATGGAGGTGCTGTGCTTCGCGCGCGAGATACCCAGCGGCACGATCCTCGCCAAGACCGACCTCGGCCTGAAGAAGGTCCCGGCGAGCGGACTGCGGGGACAGGCCCTCACGGAGGACAACGTCATCGAGGTCGTCGGGCGGAAGCTCCTGAACGGACACAAGGAGGGCGAGCTGCTCTTCTGGGCCGACATCGAAGGCGGCAACCCGATGGCCGGCGGACTCGCGGCCGACATCCGCAAGAAGATGCGCGCCGTTTCCGTCAACTGCTCCGGCGCCGCAGCGGTGAGCGGCATGGTGAAACCGAACGACCACGTGGACGTGATCGCCAGCTTCTCGTTCCCGAAGCTCGGCGCCGACGGCCACACGATGGTACAGGAAATCGTAACCAGCACGATCCTCCAGAACGTGCTCGTGCTCGCCACAGGCAAGGAGACGGCGAAGTCCGCCATTGCGCGCGGCGACGCGTTCGGCGCGGGCACATACTCGATGGTTACGCTAGAGGTCACTCCCCGCGAGGCTGAGATGCTCGTGTTCGCGGAGCAGATCAAGGGACGCATCTCCCTCGCGCTCCGCAACCGCCACGACACCTACTACGAGAAGGAGTTGCCGCAGGTCGACTACGCGAAGATACGCGAGGAGATCGAAACCCTCAACCAGAAGCGCCAGAACGAACTGAACGGAGGACGCTGAGATGGCATTCGCGCTCGACCTGATCAAGTCCGACGAAGGCGAGGCCACTCGCTACATTCTCGAAGACGGCTCCTACCTCATCGGACGCGGCGAAAACTGCGCCCTGCAGCTTCCCGATCCCGGCGTCTCGGAACGCCACGCCCTCCTGCTCCTGCGCGGACAGACGGCGCGGCTGGAGGACCTCCACAGCGCCAACGGCACGTACATCAACGGCAGCCCCATAGACGGCCTCGTAGACCTCCCGCCGGACGGCGTCGTCCAGATCGGCAGCACAATGATGCGCGTCAGCCCCGCAAAGGATGAAATCGCGCCGCCTGCGGAAGAGGAGTACGGTCCTTCGCAGCAAGAAACTGAAGAGCCGCCCGTCTCACGGCCCGAAACGCCCCCTGTCCCTCCGCCAGACCCGCTCGCCGGCGTGCGCCGCCAGGTGAAGGAGCAGATCCAGCGAGAGCTCATCGCGCGCCTCGACCTCAAGCGCCTCACGGTGGCGGGCGTGGACCGCGCCGGACTAGAACGCCAGGCAACCGACAAGATCCACGAAATCGTGGAGCAGGTTCGCAAGTCCGGGAAGCTCCCGAAGGGAATCGACGCCGATCGCCTAGAGCGCGAGGTGTTCAACGAGGCGCTCAGGCTAGGTCCGCTGGAGGAGCTGCTCGCGGACGACACCGTCACCGAAATCATGGTGAACGGCCCGCACCGCGTCTACGTGGAGCGCGGCGGCAAGATCCAGCTCACGGACCTCCAGTTCCTCGACGACGCGAGCGTGATGGCCATCATCGAGCGCATCGTCTCGCCCATCGGACGCCGCATCGACGAGTCACAGCCATACGTGGACGCGCGTCTCGCCGACGGAAGCCGTGTGAACGCGATCATCCCGCCGCTCGCCCTCTCCGGTCCCACGGTGACCATACGAAAGTTCGCTAAGAAGACCCTCACGGTCGAGGACTTCATCCGCTTTGGCACGTGGTCGCGCAACGCCGCAGAGTTCATGAAGGCATGCGTGATCATGCGCAAGAACATCATCGTGGCCGGCGGCACCGGTTCAGGTAAGACCACCCTCCTCAACCTGCTCTCAGGATTCATCCCGCACGACGAGCGCATCGTGACGGTGGAGGACGCCGCCGAACTCCGTCTCGTGCAGCCGCACGTGGTGCGCCTCGAGGCGCGTCCGCCGAACATCGAGGGACGCGGCGCGGTCACGATCCGCGACCTCGTGAAGAACTGCCTGCGTATGCGTCCCGACCGCATCATCGTGGGCGAATGCCGCGGCGGCGAGGCCCTCGACATGCTCCAGGCGATGAACACCGGCCACGACGGCTCTCTCACGACCGTCCACGCCAACTCGCCGCGCGACGTTATCTCGCGTCTCGAGACGATGGTGCTGATGAGTGGCATGGAACTCCCCTCCCGCGCGATCCGCGAGCAGATCGCGAGCGCCGTCGACGTCATTATCCACGAATCCCGACTCTCGGACGGCAGCCGCAAGGTCGTCGCCATCTCGGAAGTCACCGGGCTCGAGGGACAGAACGTCGTGATGCAGGACATCTTCACGTTCCGGCAGAGCGGCGTTGACGAGCAGGGCCGCGTCCATGGCGTGTTCCGTCCAACGGGAGCCGTGCCGACATTCTACGAACACCTCAAGAGCCGCGGCCTGCGCCTCGACCCTGCAATGTTCGACCCGAACCAGGACCGCGAGGTCCGGCTGGAGATTGCGGGGCGCGCATGAGCGACACGGCTCTGTTCTTCTCCACCATCGCAGCCGTAGGCCTCGCATTCGCCGGATTCGCGTGGATGTTCGTCTCCGCGCTCAACGAGGGCGCTGACTCGTACTCCCGCACGATGGGCGCCGAGACGGCGCGCCAGTTCGAAGAAGTGTTCATGTTCATCTCGCCGGCGAAGATCGCCCGCCTTGGACGCCTTGCGGCGCTCGCCGCGTTCTTCCTCTTCTTCATCCCGCTCTTCAGCTTCACGAACATCGCATCCACCGTCGCCGGCGTGGTACTGGGTCTCGCGGCCGGGGCGTTCGTGTTCACCTTGCCGGAACGTTACGTACGGTTCCTCCGCGCGCGTCGCCGCCTGAAATTCAACGAGCAGCTCGTCGGAGCGCTCGGCACCATGTCCAATGCTCTCCGAGCGGGTTTCTCCATCAACCAGGCGTTCGAGAGCGTGGTGGAGACTGGCGAGAAGCCCATCGCGCAGGAGTTCACGGTGTTCCTCCAGCAGCTGCGCGTGGGCATGGGGTTCGAGGACGCGCTCGCGTCGCTCGACGCGCGCGTGGGGTCGGAGGACCTCACCCTCGTCTGCACGGCCATCGACATCGCCCGCCACACTGGCGGCAACCTCACGGATATCTTCGACAAGATCTCCGAGACGATCCGCGGGCGCATGCGCATCGAGCGCCGCGTGCGCACCCTCACCGCGCAGGGCCGGATGCAGGGCATCGTCGTCTCCTGCATGCCGATCGTCCTCGGCCTCGCGATGACAGTTCTCAAGCCCGCCACGATGAAGCCGTTCATCTTCTCCCTCAAGGGCGCGGGCTGCATCGGACTGGCCCTCGCCCTCGTCATCGTGGGCTGGCTCTTCATCCGCAAGATCACGAAGATAGAGGTGTAGCCGTGCGCGTTGCGATTATCGCAAACGGGGACACTCCCCGCCACGCGGTTCCACGCGCCGCTTTTGCCGCCGCCGACCTGCGCGTCGCATGTGACGGCGCGCTCGCTGCCGCCCGCGCCCTCGGCCACGAGCCAGACTACGTGGTGGGCGACGGCGACTCGCTTTCCGACACAGATCGTGACGCTATCGGCGACCGTTTTGTCCGCGTCTCCGAACAGGACACGAACGACCTCTGCAAGGCATTCCGTTTCGTCCATTCCTTGCCCCGCATCTCGGACGAGATATCCGTCGCGCTCCTCGGCACGACCGGCCTGCGCGAGGACCACGCGCTTGCAAACATCTTCCACCTCATCGACTTCGCCGCGGAAATCCCAGACACGTCAATCATCACCGACTACGGCACATTCGTTGTAGTGCGCGACGAGCAGACTTTTCCCTGCCATCCAGGCGAGGCCGTCTCGGTGTTCGCACCACTTCCCGACACGCGCGTATCATCGCGCGGACTTGTCTGGCCGCTAGACGGCGTGGACCTCTCGCCGCTCTGGAGCGGCTCGCTTAACCGCACGGCCGGCATTGAGTTCGCGCTCCACGCCAGCCGCCCGATTCTCCTGTACCGTCCACACGAAAGAGACGCGCGTACTGGCGCGTAAACGCCTTTTGTGGTAGAATACGCGCCATGGGCTACCAGTTGATGGATCTTAAAAGCGCCGCTGCCCACCTGCACATGAAGGTGAACGACCTTCGGCATTTCGCGCAGCGGGAGGAAGTCCCCAGCGTCCGACGCGGGGACGCCTTCTTCTTCGAGCACCGTCTGCTCGACGAATGGGCGCAGCGTCGCATGATGGAGATCTCCGACAAGCAGCTCACGGGCGAACACCAGCTCGCCATGGCCGAACGGCGCCAGGCGGACGGACACGACTTCCACATAGCCGACATCCTCTCCCCTGCCGTCATCGCCCCAGCGCTAACGTCCAAGACGCGTGCCGGCGTGCTACGCGACATGACAGACTTCGCCGACTCCACCGGTCTCCTCTACGATCCCGAGACGCTCTTCGTGGAGCTGCAGGCGCGCGAGGAGGTGGCCTCCACGGCGGCCGGTGGAGGCGCCGCGTTCCTCCATCCGCGCTACCACGACCCATATCTCTTCCAGGAAACTTTCCTAGCGCTCGGACGCACCGTGCGCCCCGTGTTCTTCGGCTCGCAGGACGGCACAGGCACAGACCTCTTCTTCCTCATCTGCTGCACGGACCACACGCTCCATCTCCACATTCTCGCGCGGCTCTGCCTGCTCGCGCACGGCACCACGCTGCTGGAGGAACTCCGCGAGGCTCCGGACGGCGAAACCATGCACGCGGCGATAAAGAAGGCCGAGGACGAATTCCTCGGCCACATGCAGAGGTGATAGGGCGCGACAAGCGCACACCCTCCCGTGTCAGAGGGTTTTGACGTATTTTTCCAGAATGCGGAAGTCGGATCTGACGGACACGTCCGAACGCGCGCGGACGAGCTTCGTCTTGCGGTCTGCCACGGTGATCACGAGCTCAATGTCGTCACGGGCGTGGAATCCGCTGAAGCCCGCGTCGTTGTATTCCCATCCAAGTACCTTCGCCGTCATCACGAGGTCGGCATCCTCCTTGCGGTCCTTAACCTCGAACCCGCGCGCGCGCAATTCCCGCTTTAGGGCCATCTCGACTCGGCGCTCTGTCTTCTCTACGAAGAACGACGACCCGGCGGGGAATTTCTCCGTGTGTTTCGGCATCACCTCCCGAACGGAGCCGGGAGTCCAGCAACCGCATAACGCGGCAAGTGCAAGGGCTGTCAGTATTCTGCGCATACTATCCTGTCATCGAACGGCAGCACGCGCGTGCCGATCGTCTGTGTGGTTTCGTGTCCCTTCCCGCACACGACGACCGTGTCGCCTTGTGCTGCGCGTGCAAGGGCTAAATTGATTGCCGCGCGGCGGTCTGGTTCAACTGCCACGTCGGTGCCGGCGGGAATGCCCGCCAAGATTTCGGCGATGATGTCCTCTGGGCGCTCGCTGCGGGGATTGTCGCTCGTCACCACAAGGTGGTCCGCCCACCGCGCGGCCGCAGCGCCCATGAGCGGACGCTTCGCGCGGTCGCGGTCGCCGCCTGCGCCGAACACGGCCCACACCTTCCCCTTCGTGAATGCGCGGACTGTCGAAAGCACGTTCGCAAGCGCGTCGTCGGTGTGCGCGAAGTCCACGAACACCTCGGCGGCGCTGCGTGTCTTAACACGCTCCAGGCGTCCCCAGCGCGGCGTAAGCGTGGGTACGGCGGCGCGGATTGACTCCTCAGATATTCCCACCGCTCGTGCAAGCGCTGCCGCCACAAGCACGTTCTGCACGTTGTAGCGTCCCGCGAGCGGACTTCGCCGGGATACGAAGTCGGCGAAGTCCGCGTCGCGCGGGACGGTAAATCCGCAAATGACCACATTGAGCGGAAGAGCCCCGAGCTCGTCCGCCAGACGCCGCCCCCATTCGCCGTCCACGCACACCACGGCGGGTGAGCCGGGCTTGTCGACAGCGAGCCGCTCGAAAAAAAGGCGCTTCGCGGCGAAGTAGGCCTCCATAGTCTTGTGGTAGTCGAGGTGGTCCTCTGAAAGATTTGTGAACGCGCCGCCAGTGAAATTCGTGCCGGCCGTGCGGTTCTGGTAGATGGCGTGGCTTGAAGCCTCCATCACGCAGTTCGCAATGCCGTTGGACTCCATCTCCGCGAAGATGTCCATTAGTACCTTGTTCGGTGGCGTGGTATAGCCGGTGGAAAATTTCCGCGCGCCCGTATCAACCTCCACGGTGGTGATGTACCCCGTGCGACCAAGCGGCTTGAGGAACTCGGCAAGCACCCAGGTGGTGGTTGTCTTGCCGTTCGTGCCGGTGATGCCATAGACGTTCATACGTCGTCCTCCTCCGGCACCTCGTCTGGCACGTCCGGCTCAACAGCAAGATAACGCAGTACGAACGCGGCTATTTCGCTGAACGTGGGGCCGGCGCATACGCCTCCCTGATGGTTATAGATCGGCACGCCGCGTGCCTCGGACGTATCGCGCCTCCTGCAAGTGAATGGCTTGTGGTAAGTGACGAGGATTACGACTTGGGGTTTTGATGCGGGCACGATGCCGATGAACGAGGCGTTGAACTGGTCATCGTAGTATCCTCCGCCTGGCCGGGCGATCTGGGCGGTACCAGTCTTGCCCGCTACGGTATAGCCTGCCACGGCGGCCTTGCGGGCCGTGCCGCCCTTCTTCGCCACTCCGAGCATCATCTCGCGGACATGGCGCGCGGTCTCCGGGCGAATTGGGTGTCCGAGGACCTGCCGCTCGTGCTGGTATACGACGGTGGACACATCGTCGTCGCCAGAAGTCCCGTGCTGCACGATGCGCTCGACGATGTAGGGACGCAGCAGCTCTCCGTCGTTGGCGATGCAGCAGTAGGCCGCGGCCAGCTGGATTGCGGTCACGGAGACGCCCTGTCCAATCGGCGCGCGCGACTGCTTGAGCTTGTCCCACTTCTGCCAAGGCGGCAGTAGTCCCTTCTCCTCGCCTGGCAGCTCGATGCCGGTCTTGCTGCCGAAGCCGAATTCCGACATGTACGTGCGAAGGCGCCGCGGGCCGAGATCGCATCCGAGCTTTCCGTAGATTACGTTGCAGGAATGCACGAGCGCGTTGCGCACGGTCATGAAATCGTCCATCTTGTGCGAGTCTGTGGGCAGACGGAAGTAGCGCGGGTCCTTCCTGTCCGTGCTCATCACCGTGTCTGGGCTGACAATCCGCTCGTTGATTGCCGCGCAGGCCGTGATCGTCTTCATCACGCTGCCGGGGTCGTAGACTTGGGCGATTGCGTAGTTCTTGCGCAGCGCGGCGGTGGACGACGTGAAGTTGGATGGATCGTAGTCCGGCTGCGTCGCCATCGCGAGCACGGCGCCGGTCTTCACGTCCATGACTATCGACCATACGCGCTCGGCCTGGTGGCGGAGACGCCCTTCAAGGAGAATCCTCTCGACTTCGTGCTGGATGTTATGGTCGATCGTAAGGTATACGTCGTTGCCCGGACGGGACTCCGCATAGCTTTCGCGCAGGATGCGCAGTTCGCGCCCGTGAGCGTCCTTCACGCCGGTCATGCGTCCCGGCGCCCCCCTGAGCTGCCGCTCGAACCTCTGCTCCAAGCCGGCCGAGCCCACGGCGTTTGTGACGTCGCGGCTCACGAAACCGACGACCTGCGATAGATCCCTGCCCTGCGGATACACGCGGACGATCTTCTCGGAGACGCTGAGTTCGTGGATCCGCGACAACTTGGCATGTACGGTCTCGTCCTCGTTTGTCGCCAGAAACACGTACCTCCGCTTCCGCCGTGCGTATTCCGCGTAGGCGTCCATAACCTTTGCCACGGGCAGGTTCAGCGACTCTGAGAGATTGGTGATGTTCGCCCACCGGACTGCCGGATCAACCGGACGGTTGGGGTGTACGGCGTTCTCGTTTCCCGCCTTGGGATCGACTGCGTACTCCCACACCACTTTCGAGCGGGCGTATGGAACACCAGTGGACGAAAAGATGCTGCCGCGCAATGCCACGGTGTTCCGCACGAGCGTATAGGTGGGCTTCTTCTCTATCTCAACGTATCCAAGGTGCAGCATGACGAGGCGCGCGGACAGACCCGCGAGGCAGAAGCCTAGAACAACGACCGGACACCAAAACCGGTACTTTTCGCCGCGCCATGCCATTCACATCCCTAGCTACCTGATTTTCGTACGTGCCGTCCTCTTGCGGGCGGACGTTTCGGAAGAATTCTGCGCCATGTTCGCCGTGGCCATCCGCTCACGGGCGCGCGCGACGGCGATCTGCCCTGGAAGCGGGCGGCCGGACGCGCCCATGCGTATCATCTGGTCCGCGCGCGGGATGTTCATCTCAAGGCCAAAGCGCACGAGCTTCTCCTGAAGGCGGTCCACCGCCATGAGCTCGTTCCAGCGGGCCGCCACGCGCTCGCTCTCCTTCGTCAGCTGCTTGTAGGATTTCTCCGCCTCCTGCAACTCCTGCGCGATCGACGTACACCGCATTCCCAGGAGGCAATAACACATCCCCATCGAAAATGCCGTCACCAGCAGCGCAACGATGCCGGCCGTGTTTACCGTAAAACGGGAAAATCGTCTGTTCAGCTTCCTGTTTCTTCTCCTCATGCTGCCATCCTTTCTACCGCCCGCAGTTTGGCGCCGCGGGAGCGCGGGTTGTCTTTTTTCTCTTCGTCCGACGCGACCACCGCGTGGCGAGTGACCAGGCGGACTCGCGGAAGGCTTCCTTCCCACTGTTCCCCGCCCTGTTGTAATGAAACCATGCGGCCGGCGTGTGCGGCGAAGAACCGCTTCACGATCCGATCCGTCAGGCTCTCGAAAGTGATCACCGCGAACCGGCCACCGGCCTTAAGGAGTCCGAGGCCTCCGTCCAGCGCACGTTCCAGTTCGCCTATCTCGTCGTTCACGGCCATGCGGAGCGCCTGAAAAGTCCGCGTGGCCGGATGGTGCGGACCATGCCGCCCAACCGTCCGCTCCACAAGCTGCGCGAGCTGGCCCGTCGTCTCGATCGGACGCGCCGCGCGTTCGCGCACGATTGCGCGCGCGATGCGCCACGCGTTCGGCTCCTCGCCGAGCGAACGGAAAATCTCTGCAAGTTCCTCCTCCGTCCGTGTCGCCACCAGCGACGCAGCCGTCAAGTCGTGCGAGCGGTCCATCCGCATGTCAAGAGGTCCGTCCGCCTGGAAACTGAACCCGCGCCCGGCCTCGTCGAGCTGTGGGCTCGACACGCCCAGATCCAGCAAAATACCGTCCACTTCCCCAATCCCCTTGCCGCGGACAATCTCCGCGACCGAACCATGGCACCCGTGGACCAGCACCACGTTCACGTCGGACAACTCAGAAAGGCGCGCTGAGCTCTCGGCAAGCGCCTGCTCGTCGCGGTCAATACCCACCAGGGTCGTGCCGGCCCCGCCGCGCAGGAGAATCTCCCGCGCGTGGCCGGCACGCCCCAGTGTCCCGTCAACGTACACGCCTCCCCTGCGAACCGCCAGCGAGTCAACCGCCTCTCTGAGTAGAACAGGAATGTGCATGTTCCCTTTCCTCTCAGAAACGCAGCCGCCTCCTGGCGGTCCGCTGGTTCTCCGACCTCTCCGCCGAATGGTCGGGTGCGTTCTCGGGGGCCCACAGACGAGCCATCCGAACAGCACCCTTCATCACGACGTTACCCTTCAGGTTCGCGTATTCGAGCAACCTGTCACAGATGCGAATGCGTCCCTGGATGTCGAACTCCAGCAGTTCAGAGTCTTCGCCGACACTTTCGAGAACGTCATTGAGATCCTCGCTTGTAAGGGCCTCGTCTTGGATGCCCGCCAAGCGCGATTCAAACAATCCTTTCGGAATGAGAAGGAGACAGGGTTGCCCCTCTTCCTTCATGACGTACACGTAGTCGGAACCTAAGGCTCGGCGCCAGACGCTAGGAACCGTCAAGCGCTTCTTTGGGTCAAGAGGACGTTCAAAGGTGTTCACCAATGCGCTTGGTAGCACCTTTTCCGTCACTTCGACACTCTGTTTGCCTTCTGTTGACATCGGTGGACATACTTTACCACTTTCCCCCACCGCAGTCAACCGCAAATTGTGAAAAAAATTAAAAAAAATTACCCCCATACCTAGCCCAATATCGGCACTCAATAAAAACAATCGAATTATGCCAAAAAAGTCAATTATCGTTCATACGGGCGTCACACTACCTCTACCTAGGTAGACGCACCTCCCCTGCCCTCTACCGCGCGCGCGCCCTTCACCCAGCCCCACCCGCCCCTACACGCCTCCCCACCGCCCCCCACCAGCCCCACTCTTTTCCTCCACAATTTCCCCCCACTACCCCAGACTAAGTCATCCCTCAAAAATAACTTGAACGCTACATTGATTATTGTTCACAAATCTTCATTGCCAACATTGTTCACAAATCACAAATATCAATTGCAAAAAGAAAAGAACGCGCAGATGACTCTGCACGTTCTCTTCGGCTGAAAAGCCCTATTACCTTGAATGTGGGCGAATACTCACTTCACGATCTTACGTCCGCGCACGCCCGCCGCCGTCGCGGCGTTGGCCTTGGCCTTCTCATGCGGACGCAGCGAGCGCACGGCCGCGCCAGCCTGCCACATCTCGCCGTCGTGCATGTCCTGCAGCTTTGCAGCCATGAACTCCTTGTAGTCGGGACGGCCCGTATCGCGGATGACCTCCTTGGCCTCCTTCATCGTCTTCACACTCGCGTAGAGCTTCTTGAAGACGGGCTCGACGGCCTTGCGGAAGATCGGACGCCACTTGAGCGCGCCGTGCTGCGCGGTCTGCGAGCAGTTGGAGTACATCCAGTCCATGCCGTTCTCGTCCACGAGGCGGATGAGGCTCTGCGTGAGCTCCTCGCACGTCTCGTTGAACGCCTCGCTCGGACTGTGGCCGTTCGCGCGGAGTGTGTAGAACTGCGCCTCCATCACGCCGCAGAGCGCGCCCATGAGGATGCCGCGCTCGCCCACGAGGTCGCTCGTGACCTCGCGCTCGAACGTGGTGGGGAAGAGGTAACCGGAACCGACCGCAATGCCGATCGCGATCGTGAGCTCACGCGTCTTCGCCTCGTCCGCGCCGTTCGGCTCGTAGGCGTAGGAGCTGTTGATGCCCGCGCCGGAGAGGAAGTTGCGGCGCACGGACGTGCCCGAGCCCTTCGGTGCGACCATGACGAGCATCACGCCCTTCTGCGGCTTGATGCCGGTGAGTTTGTTGTAGACATAGCCGAAGCCATGGGAGAAGTAGAGCGCCTTGCCGGGCGTGACGTACTTCTCGATCGCCTTCCAGATCGTGGGCTGCGAGGCGTCGGACGTGAGCATCATGATCACGTCCCCCTTCTCGGCGGCCTCCTCAATGGAGAACAGCGTCTTGCCAGGCACCCAGCCGTCCTTGATCGCGCGCTTCCAGCTCGAGTTGGGCTTCGTGGACTTGCGCTGTCCAACGATCACGTTGATGCCGTTGTCGCGCATGTTGAGCGCCTGCCCAGGTCCCTGGATGCCGTATCCCAG
Organism: uncultured Lentisphaerota bacterium; assembly: GCA_946413265.1. Taxonomy (GTDB): domain Bacteria; phylum Verrucomicrobiota; class Kiritimatiellia; order RFP12; family UBA1067; genus RUG572. Next base: position 27,843 of record CAMKJU010000022.1, on the reverse strand, counting down.
CACCGCGATTGTCTTGCCCTTGAGGACCTTCTGGGCCTTCTTGAGCGGGAATTCCTTACGCGTTACGATCTTCTCGACGACGCCGCCGAAGTTGATGTCCATCTTTCTTTTACTCCTTTTTTCTCCGCTAAGGCGGAATTGGGAAATATTATACCACACGATCCCCGCCTAGGCAACCGATTGCCTTCATTATTCTTCTCTTCACGCCATACGGAGAAATTGCGCGAAAAAGGAATCGGCGACCACATACCGTCCGTCGGAGCGTTCGATGAGACCGTCCTCCATCAGCTTGGCCTTGGCGGAATTCACCGTGGACGAAACACCAAGGGCATACCGCCTACGGTACGCATCGCCAAATTCATCCGTCCGTTCGCGGGCAAGGGCAATGAGCAGCTTCTTCTGCGAGACGGACAGCATGAGCATCAGCTGCTCGTACTGGTCGCGGTTGAAGCCTGAAAGATGGGCGTATGCGGAGTCAACGTCTGCCGGCAAAGCGGACTTCCGGCGCGCGTCGTCTACAAGCCGGAACGTCTCGAAGCCGAGCTGCTGGATGTAATAGGGGATGTTCTCGATCTTCGCGACAAGGCGCTCGGCCGTTTCACGGTCAATCGTCTTGCCCGCGCTCGCGAAGCGTTCGACCACAAAGCGGACGCTCTCCTCTACCGGCGGCTTGTCGAGCAGGATCGTCACGGCCGACTTGTAGAACGGGCGGTTGTGGTCGGTGAACATGCGCCTGAGGATGTGGTAGCGGCTGCCGAGGAAGATGTACGAGACGTTGCGGTGCGACTGGATGGCAGACCGCATGACGCGCTCGAATCCGTCGTTCGGCAGCAAGTCCTTCACCTCCTGGAATTCGTCGAAGACGATAACGACCCGCCGCTTCCCGGAAAGCAGTTTCTGCGGAAGGTCCAGCACTTCGGTCAGGGCCTCGGCGCCGATTGGCGCATCGGACGGCTCGAACGAGAGTCCGGTCTCGCCCGTCTGGTCGAGGGTCATCTTCGGCCTGAGGCTCTTCAGGAACATTCCGATCTTCCTGAATTCGAACTTGACCGGTGCAAGCCGCCGATAAACCTTTGTCGCGTACGCGGAGACGAACAGGTCGATGGACGGAATCTTGACGACGTCCAGCGTCACGCAGGGGATGCCCGCCTTCTCGAGATCGCCGACAAGCTCGGCGACGAGCGAGCTCTTCCCGTAGCGGCGAGGCCCGTACAAGACGACGTTCGACTGCCCGCTCAGGAACCGGGAAAGAAGATCCTTGCGGATTTCCCTCCTGTCGTAGAACTGGTCGCCCGTGGCGAACTGAAGATAGTTGAAAGGATTTTCCATGCCGGGGATTATACCATTTCTCCTGACGAACAATCAAGTGCTAACTGACGAAAATCTTCGTAACGCAAAGTTTCGTCACTCGGGTCACCCGCCCCGAAAATAGGCGCATAACTGCAAACTTCCGAATCAGTATCAGGCAGGTCTGGTGACGCCAAAGAGTCGATCGGCCGGGACGACAAAATCGAAGAACCGATCGGCCTCCACGCGCGGTGACAGCCGTCCATCATAGACAAGAGCGGTCCGCAACGACAAGTTCTTGTCGTAGGCGAGTCGCTTCACCTTCTCTGAGACTTCGTCAACTACTTCGTATCCAATCTCCTTGCACCGCTTGATTTCAACGGCGATCAACGTGCGCTGGGTCTGTATGAGGAGATCTATCTGGCATCCGCGATGGCGTTTCGTCGGCGTTTGACCGTATGGGAACGCCGAAAGTACAAGGGACTTGTCTATTCCCAGATGCGGGAACAGGTCGTTGATGTGGTTGAGGATCAGATTCTCAAACTGGAAGCCGTAGAATGCTTGCAACCCTGGAAGCTGCTCGACGGACGAGAATTCAAGCAGTCCGCCTTGAAAATGGCAAATGTTATTTTCAAGTATAACTCAATGCTTAAAACGGCAGAAACATTCCTTAAAAATGACATGTGACATATTCAAGTAGTTTTATCAAAAGCGTGGCATATCATTTAGGTTTTGAATACACCGTCTTTTCGGTTCCTATGCTTGGCGCATACGCCGCCACGGCAACCGCAACGGCAAACACCATTCCTGGAACATGCAGTCGATTCATTTCTGTTATCCTTTCTGTTCTCGACTCGCTTTTCGACATGAAATCTTACACGACTATACGACACCATCAGCTAAATCAGACACCGGCCTCTGCATTTTCTAGCATCTCACCTCCGCCACTTCCCGCGCATACTTGCGGCCAAAGCCGTCATCTTCTTTACTGGTTCTCCAAGGGGTATTTCCAGAAGATAGGATGCGGGAGAAATGTCCACAGGCAGCACTTCTGCCCACAGACCTTAAGAGCGGAATTCGCCCACGTGTTGCAAGTGAAAACGGGGCTGTAGCGACCAGTACCCTCGTAAAAGGCATCAGATTGGTTATAGCCTTTATGGTCAATGCGTATGAAAGCTCCCGACTCTCTGCGTTTTCCACTTGCAAGAATATACTGGACGAGCGCATCATACTGTGCAGAGGAAAGCGAGAGACGGCGGCATTTTGCACCTACGGTAGGTTCGTTCTTATAGGTCGTGTGCAATGCGGTACCACCAGTCCCGGAAATAGCCTTGATGGCGACACCGGGGGTCAAGTCACTCCATTCCGGCACATTCAGATAGAAATCCTGTGATCCCCACCCAAAGGCAAGATACTCCCTAGCCACCTTGTCGGACGTGTCACCAGGCGGAACAACGATTGACCAGTCGATCCGCTCCGTCCGAGTCGGCACGGCAATGTCCGTATGCACATCGCTTCGCATCAAATAAACAACAACATCCCCGCCTGGCACGGCATTGCCGTTGACTGGTATCAGCGACAAAATTGTGCCGACCAGCGCGTATGCAACGAGAACCGCGAAAAACCACAATACGACTTTCCCCGCCACGCGCAGAATCTTACGCCATTTTCTCATTTGTTCACCTTCACGCCATACGGAGAAATTGCGCGAAAAAGGGATCGGCGACCACATACTGTCCGTCGGAGCGTTCGATGAGACCGTCCTCCATCAGTTTGGCCTTGGCTTGTCGAGCATAAAACGGGTTCCATACTTTTTATGCTGTTTTAGTTTTACCCGATCTCCTCACCAACACACACAATTCCATGCTGTTCGTTGTACCACGTAAAGAGTCAAGCACATGTTGCTGTGCCAAGAGAAGCTCTAAGGTTATTTCCGACTTGAAGACCGGGAGGTCTCCCTTCTTTTCTTCAATCCACATGCGCATTCTATCATTGGAACGCCATTTGTGCTTCAAGAATTCAGACTCCATCATAGCCTTGAACTCCCCGTTCTCATTCAACAACGCCCTAATTACATCCAACTGATTCGTGTATTTACCACCCCCGAACGAGACTTTCTCGTATGCATTCGAGAGCACTGTTTCCGTACACACAGTTACGTTCAAATGCGCCACCTCTCCGCGCAACGCCTTTCGAATTTCAGATGTCTTAACCACTAGATTCGCTTTTCCGGGCAAGCATCCGGACAACACCGCACACCCCATAACCACAAACACAAAGTACTTTCTCATAAAACACCTTCTTTCTGCATAAGGTAACTCATGACCTTTCACCCTCATTCGTGGAGTCTGCGTCTCGGAGCACCCGCCCCGACAATTCTCCGGAAAGCTCACGAAATAGATCCTCCCCGGCCTAGCAGACACACCTTCCGGCAGCACCTGCGCGGGATGATTTTGCAGAAAGTAGAGAGATCAGCACTTCAATGTCCTGAAGCACTGGGAACATGCTGGCGTTGACCTTGGATGACACAAGATACTTCTTCAGCCCATCCTTCGCCTTGGAACTCGAACGGGCTATCAGCGACCTAACCAGCAAGGAGGGCAGCAGCCAGAGAAGAAGCACAATGGCGCACAGATGCTGGAAATATGCGGGAGGAAGGTAATTGCCCCTGCAGTAGTTGCATATCAGCTCGTAAAACGCCCATGACAACATGGCAACCAGCGGGAGGTGCGCTACAACTTGCCAACAGGGACGGCTCTTAGCCCGGGCCATTTTTCCAATACCCTCGTTCAGACTTCGCGGCCACCGCCGCTGCAATGTCTTTTCCAGGTCATCCATAACCACGGCCTTCTCCGCATCGATCAACCTAGGTTCCATCCTGAACTTGTTGGTCAATTCCGGCCCGATCTCCGACCACCTTTCCAGAACTGCCCCCTTGACCGCATCCCAGTCAAACGCGAGCGAATCGTCGCACAGGGACTCTTCTTCCGTTCGGCAGTTTTTAAGGATGCCCTGAAACTTCGCAATAGCGCGCTTCGGCCAGTTGAACGGATTGAGATACCGCAAGGACGATACAACAGAACCAAAGAACAGCCCCGCGTGCAGGTAAAAGCCGATGGGACCATGCCACTGTCCGGCTGCCCTTCTGTAGAGAAGCGCCGAAAAGTCTCCTGTTCTCGACACAAGCCTGTCGGCTTCCTGCTCCACCAGCTTGCCGACAAGATCGCCCTCAAATTTTTTAAGGTCATCGCGGATAGCCTCCCAGTCACCACATTCTGCAATGCAGTCGCGAACGTACTTTTCCGTTTCAGCCCGCAGTTCCCGCGCGCGCTCGATGCGCTTGTCCGCAAAACGCGCACCGTCAAGCTCCCTAATAGCGGAACATAGGGCTGCAAACTCGTTCACTCCGTGAAGCGGACGCTCACCGTCTGACCAATTGGGATTTTCAAGTGACGCGCGCGCGCTCACCAGAAAGACCTTGCCCGTCTTAGTCCACGACTTCCTTATGTTCTGCTCGAAGTCCTTGCGTATCTCGTCGAGTTCTCCCTCGTTGATGCGATCGCACTGGTTGAGGACGAGGAACACGTGCTCCGCCTGGTATTTCGAGACCTTCTCCGCCAACCTGACGAGATTGTCCCTGCGCTTTGGATCCTGCGCCGGGAATACGCAGACGAGCGCGTCCGCACGCTGCAGGACACGGTCGAGCAGATCCGAATAGTCCGCGCATTCAGAACTGTCCGTGTCGGGCGTGTCCACGATCACGACGTCGTGAAACCGAAATCCGAAATCCTGCCTTACCTCGATTTCTCCAGCCTTGAGATTCTCGAGAAGGACGTTGGCGTCGCCGACTGTCCGGGAAAGGGCCGTGATGCAGCGCGTTGTCGGACGACTGTTTCCGTCCTTGACCATTCCGTCCTTGCCGCACAGCGCATTCACGAGCGTAGACTTCCCTGCGCCCGTTCCGCCCACTACCGCGACAACGGCCTTTGCCTCAAGTCGCTCCTCCAACCCGTTGATGACCGAAAGCGTCTCCTCTACGACTTTCGACAGCTGCGGCGCAGGCGTCCAGAACCGGAGCGAATCCAGTCTGGTCTTGATGGAGGTCAGCGCCTTTTTTTCATTCTCCAGTTTGAACCTGCGCTCGGCGCGCTCCACTATGGTGTTTCTCGATTCGACATTCTCCGTCATTCTGCACGCCCCTCTCGGTTGCGAATGTTTTTGACAGCTTCCCTCAGACGGGACAGCGGCGCTTCCGTTGTCTCCAGCAGGCTCACACAATCGCGGATGCAGCGATCGGTTACGTTCTCCTCTATGAGTTTGAGAATCGGCTCGCGCTTTCTGTCAAACCATTTCTCATACAGGCCTTTCAGACCATCCTCCAAAAAGCGCTTGTTTGCGGCATCCAGTCCCAGTGACGCAGGTATGGCAAGGGTTGCCCACAAGTCGCCAAGCCCGAACAACGCGCTCAGATGCGCCGCCACGCCGGTTCCTACGACAGGCTCGTATGTGCAAAACGTCCAAGTGACCGCCGCGATCGGCGGCAACATCGCCACGGTCGCCCAAAAACCTTCCTTTGACTTCTCCCAGAAACTTAGCTTATTTCTGGTATCGTGAACCAAGTCATTGATGTCCTTAACCAAATCGGTGTCCAGACAGGCGATGCTTGCAGCTCCCCCGATCCACTCGTCCTTGTTTTGTGACATGATTTTCCGAATCTCGTTTTCAAGCGCCGTCTTCAAAAGTGAGGGTTTGGGGACCGAACACTCTACTTTCCCTTTGCCTGAAGATGAAAAACCATAATCCTTCACATGCCGCGAAACAAGATTTTGCAACGCAACACAGAGACCTTGTGTTTCCTCAGAAGCCGACGAGACCTCAACGCTCAATGCCGGCTGACTCAATTTGGAGAGCAACTTCGCAATGCTGTCCCTGAAATCCTCAAGAAACTTCTTCTTGTACTCTTCAGATGACGACAACTGAACCGGCTCGCGTTTCTTGCTAAAAAAGCCTATCAATTGCGAGAGCTTACGCCCAGGCCAATGCGCGGCACGGACAAGCGTAGGCTGCGACGTCCGCCAACATTCCGCGAATTTTTCCATCATCAACCCCTGGGGGAAGTTCTTAAGGCCGTCAAGAACGGCATGACTCGCCATGGCCCTGACGGAATCCCGATATGCGACAAGCTCCCACCTTCGAAGATCCGCCGTTTCAATGGCGTATTTCATCTTCGCCAAGATGGCCTCGCATTGTGAGCGAAGGCTGTCCCTACGCGTTTCAGCGATATCCAGACCCTTTATAAGCCCCACCATGTCAGGCCCTTCACCTAGCGGGCGGATTGTCGGATCTGCCTCTCCTTTCACCACAGCATCCGATTCGTCCATGCGGTAGAGTCCGAGCGCCTCCAGACGAGGATCGGTGGAATCGGGAAAGATGTTGCGCAGAACCGTATACACATGCTCCAAGACCTCATCATCGGGATACGCCGCGCTGCAGCGATAGACGAGCACGACCTTCCGTCGTCCGATACCCGATATCGCCTTTCTGACGAAGTCGGTATTGGCCTTGTTGTTGTAGGTCTGGTTCGTAAAGAGATAGACGAGGACATCCGATGACGCAAGGATTTCCTCAGCAGCGTCACGATTTGCGAATTCGTCCTTGTCCCCGGTGTCGAAGTCTGGCGTATCCAGAACGGCTATCTGCTCGGGGATTTTAGGGCTTTCAACGTATAACGGCTCGCCCGGTGCCAACATCTCGTCCGGCATTTTGATCGGCACTGGCAGCGCATTCTTCTTGAAAAGATCAAAAAGAAGCTCCATCCGTGCCTTGTCACGCACTACGGAGGGGTGAATTGCCGCAAGAGTCCTTCGCGTATATCCCGCCCTGGACTTCACGCCGCTGTACTTGCCACCGGCGAGAAAATTGAAGAGCGTTGACTTCCCGACGCTGCCACCACCCGTTACGGCAACGAGAATCGGACACTCATGACGGAGCAACGGGATGACCTTATGCGTAAGCAAATCTACGGCACTGGAAAAATCCCGCCTTTCATCGTCCAGAAACAAAGGATACAACTTCTCCGAGGCCTCCACAATCCTGTGAAATGCCTGTTCAAGTTCAACTGTAACAACTTTTTCGTTCATCGCCTTAATACTTTCAGTGCACTGTTGCGCTCCTAAGCTCGCCCATTCCGCGCTGGCAAAAATAGTATACCAAAAACCAGACCCGCGAGCGGGAAAATGCGTCTGCGCCTGCGCTATTCCGCGACGGTGACGATCCACCACGGACCGGCGGTGCGGCCGAGGAGAGCGCTAAAGAACCAATCCGGCACGTCGGCGAACGTGGTGCCGTCCGCACCGCGTACCTGCTCGCGCACGTTGAGTGCTTCGCCGCCCCGCGTCGCACGAAACGCGGACCACGAGCCCGCGCCGTCGCCCACGAGCGGCAGCGGCTCGATGTGCCAGCCCGTCGCGCGCAGACAGTACGCCGCGCCGTGTACGCGGTGCGTCGGACACGTCGTCCAGCGCAGGATCACCGTGCGACGCCCCGCCCTGAAACGCCCGATCCGTCCTGGAAAGTTCTGCGCGAACTTCTCTTCAAACTCGCTCTGCGGCTCTTCCACAAGCACGTCCCCGTCAAACGTTTCCGGCCACCCCGGGAACTGCGCCGTTTCCGCGTCGTTGACAGTGGAACGAACGGAAGGACGATACACCATGCACAACGTCGCCACGGCGAAGAAGGCAGTCATCGCAAGAATGCGCCCCCATCCGTCCGCCTTTGGCTTCTGGGCATCACCTGTGCCCTTCTGCGCATTCCCTCCATGCGGCACGCACACAACGAGCAGCAGCGCCGCCAGCAGGGCGATTCCACCCACGATCTCATGCGCCGCGCTTCCCAACTTCAGTCCCATTGACGCGCACATCGTCAGTACCGCCACACGTGCGGCGTTGGCCAAGCATACGGCCACAACCGCAAGCGCACACACGCCGATCGTGCGTCCTGTCCGCAGGCGCCACACCTGCGCGAGAACGAGGGCCAGCACGACGCCAGTTCCCAGCATCGCCACCCCCGCACACGGCGCATCGACCCAGACGGGAACGCCACCCACCGCGATTTCCATCCCGTTCCGGACCACCTCCAGCCCCGTGAGGCACAGCAACGCCGTCGCCCCGAACGTGGACACCGCGCGAAGCGGCACGCCTAGGAACAAGTCCGCAATGAAAAGTGTCGGCAATCCCGCCACGGCCAGCCCCGCAAGCGGCGCCTGGAACTCCCCTTGGTCGCGCGTAGCCGGCACGAGCAGCGACACGCCCCCCAACACGCCGAACAGCCCGCACAGCGAAATCGGCAGGAACGGCCTTGCAACCCAATATGCCGCGAGGCCGAATGCGGCCAAAGCGTATGCCCGCGCCGACGGACGCGTCGCCTTCCACCCGTTGCGCCGCCACGCATCCACGATGAACACCGCAAGCGCGGCCCACGCCGCCATCCCCGCGTCAAGCGGTTCGCCGATTCGCGCGAACCACCACGCCCAGAGCGAGAAGAGCGCACCTCCCCATGCGAACGCCGCAAACGCCCTCTCCGCGACGTCCCTCACGTCAGGCGCGAACCTTCCTTGCACGGAACATCCACGCGAAAAGGAGAACCAGCGCAGCCAAAATGAGACACACGATCGCCCCCGGTTCCGGGACGGTCGGCACGGAGGACGTCGTGGTCGGAACGGAATCCGCGTCCGCCGGCTTCAAGTTGTTCTGCTTGTACTGCTCCGCCGTCTCCAGCACCACCGCACCCGTGACGGGCGTGACGATCTGCCACGGCAGGGCCGTCTTCTGCGCCTTCTCGAGGCTTACGGGATCGCCCACGCGATACGTGCGAGCCGTCTCCTCCGCCGCCCACAGCCGTCCGAGATGCCTTCCGGCCGGTACGGCGCCGTCCGGCACGTCCGCGCGCGCCACGTTCGTGCGCGTCGTCTGCCACGTTACGGCGCCCCATTTGGAGAACACGCCCTCGAGGGCCGCGACAGCGTCGCCCTTGAGCGCGTCCGCAGTACACGAGGTCACAGACGGACTAGACGCGAGCGAAGACGAGATTTCACACGTGCCCGGAGCGACCTGGCAGAGGACCATACGGACATTCGCCGCGCCGGCGAGTTTCGCGGAGAGCACGTCTGCTGTTTGCGACACGACCGGCTGGACGGCGTGAATCCACACGAGCGCGGCGGGGTCGGGGTTCTTGGCAAGCGAGTCGAGAGCCCGCACGAGCGTCACGAGGTTGCAGCGTCCGCCCGCACAGGCGTGCGACTGGATTGCCTGTTCGAACGCGTGCGCGCGGCCCGTGTCGTTTGCCGGCGACGCGACGGGGGCCGTCGGGGCTTCGTCGTCCACGAGCCAAAGATCAACGGACACGTCGGCGGGAATCGCGGCAAGTGCGCGTGCGGCGTCCTTCTTGAAGAAAGGCGACATCGCGGCGGACGAATCCAATACCACGGCGATACGCTTCGGTTTCCAACCTGCCTCGCGGGACATGCGCTGCACGACGGCGCGGCCGATGATCGGGACGTACTTGTCCTCCACGTACACCGCAACGGGAGCGGGCGGTTTTTCAAGCGCCTTCGTCTCGTCTGCGGGCAGGCCGAGCAGATCGCCCGGAATGCTGAAATTCTGCGTCAGGATTGCGGGGGCGGGAAGGCGTGCCGTCTTGCCGTCGTCCGAAAGTTCCAGCGGAACGGTCATGCCGATCCGCACCTTCATCTCCCCGTTCGGCGGCACGGGGAAACACTGCATCTGCACCTGGTCGGGTCCGCACACGTTCACCAACACGGGATCGCGGCGGCGGCTCACGACGCTTTCGTAGGCCCGACGGACCTGTCCTTTCGTGCCGAAAGCGGCCTCACGTTCCTCGCCGTCGATCCAGAGCGTGAGGCGCGACACCACCCCGCCCGGCGGCAGCGCGATGCGCGCGCGTGCCTCGCGTTGCTGGTAGCTGTCGTTGGAGAACACAAGCGTCCATTCGGCATAGCCAACGCTGCCGGGCGCGTCCAAGGTCGTGGAATAGCTGGACCCCTTGAGCGAAAGGCCGTCCACGACGCCTCCCATCTTCTCGCCGCCAATGAAACGGTCCCAGCTCAAGCGCCGCCTGCCGCGACCGCCCCAAAAGTCAAACACGATCTCAGGGTCCTCACCCGTCACGCGGTAGTAGATGAGCCGGCGCTTCTCCATCGGGATGTCCGGCCTGAACGACGTCACTGCGGACCACAGCGCGAACCAATCGGCTCTTCCGCGATTACGCAGTTTCTTCCACAGCATCGCGTCGTCCGTCCAGACGCGCATCGTGCGCAGCATGCGCACGCCCTTCGCCGACGCTGCCGGATCGTCCGACGCCGCCAGCCTCATGCCGTACACCTCGACGCACATTTCCGCAAACACCGCGAGCCATGCGACACCGGCCATTGCAAGTCCCCAGGCGAAACCCTTCACCTTCCGGTCGCCATCCAATCCGGCCTGCCTGTCGAGACTTCGTCTGAAACCCATTGTCGCAAGCGTTGCAAACAGCGGACCCGACGGTAGAAGTCCGATAAAGCCCAAGCCAAAGTACCAGAACGCCAGGCAGAAGAAGATGGCACCGAACGCCGAGAGAGGCAGAAACGCGAACGCATACACGATCGAGATGCCGAAGGAGAAACCGCACATCGCGCGCAGGAACTTGCTCCCGACGCCCCATCCCTTCAGGCAACACAGCCAGACGATGAAGTTCACCACCGGCACGGCACACATCGCTGCGCACTGGAACACATTGCCGGTCAAGTCGCCGCCGAACGCCTCGGAGCAAATGCCGGTGCTCATTTCCACGGCCACGGATGCCGCAGGCAGCACCACGCCGAATATGAACGTCGTCACGGGATGCGACAGTCCCCTAAGCAGACGGGCGAAGAATCCTGGTCTTCTTTCTGAGTTTTCCATGGCGCCTATTATACCATTAGCGGGAGAGGAGCTCTTCGCGCACGGCGCGGGGGGCGAGGTCGAAGGTGTCCGGTTCCATCGAGTAGGACGCGCGGCCCTTCGTGAGCGAACGGATGGCCGTCGCATAACCGAACATCTGCGCCATCGGGACGCGGGCATGCACGATCTGCATGTCGCCGCGCTGCTCCATGTCGAGGACGGTGCCACGACGCGCGTTGAGGTCGCCCAGCACTTCGCCCACGCTCTCCGGCGGGGTGGTGATCTCGAGCTTCATGATCGGCTCGAGGAACTCCGGCGCGGCCGCCTCGGCCGCCTCGCGGAATCCCATCATGGCCGCCCCGCGCAGGGCGATTTCGTCCGAAACTTCTGGATCGACCAGCTCCATGCCCGTGACGGCGGCGGAGAGGTCGGTCATCGGATAGCGCGCGAGGACGCCCGTCATCACGCCGTCCATGAGCGCCTGTTCGAGGCACGCGGAGAGCTTCGGGTCCGGGAGTTCGTTCAGTACGTCGCGCGCGACCTTCACCTCACGCCCCTTCCCGCGTTCGAGCGGCTTCACCTCCACGGTCAGCGTCACGGCGTGGCGCTTGCCGCCGAGTTCGCGGTCGAACGTGAACGCCTTCACGGCCGGCGCGGTCACGGTCTCCAAGTAGCTCACCATCGGCTTGCCGACATTCGCCGCGCACTTGAATTCGCGCTTGAGGCGGTCCACGAGGATTTCAAGATGGAGTTCGCCCATGCCGGAGAGAATCGTCTGGCCCGTCTCCTCGTCCTGGCGCACCTGGCACGTGGGGTCCTCGGCGGCGAGCTCGTTCATCGCGTCCACGAGCTTGTCCTTGTCCGCCCCGCTCTTCGGCTCGATGGCGAGGAACATGACGGGCTGCGGCGCGGTGATGCGTTCGAGGTAGCAGGGCTTCATCTCGGCGCAGAGCGTGTCGCCGGTCGTGGCGTCCTTGAGCCCCACGATGGCGCCGATGTCGCCGGCGCGCAGTTCGTCCACCTCCGTGCGGTCGTCGGCGAAGAGGCGCACGATTTTCATCACGCGCTCGCGCTTGCGCGTGCGCGGGTTGAACACGTTCGCGCCCTTCTTGAGGACGCCGCCGTAGACACGCACGAAGAAGAGGCGTCCGTAGGTATCGGACGCGATCTTGAAGACGAGCGCGGTCAGAAGCTCCTGCGGGTCGTGCTTACGCGTGACGGGGGCCTCGGACTTGAGGTCCGTCGCCGCGACGGGCGGACGGTCCGTCGGCGCGGGGAGGTAGTCGACCACCGCGTCAAGAAGCGGCTGGATGCCTTTGTCCTTAAACGCGGTACCGCAGAGGACGGGCACGAACGCGCCCGCCACCACCTGGCGGCGAATCGCGCCGCGCAGCTCGTCGGCCGTGAGGTCGCCCTTCTCGAGATACGCCTCCATCACGCCTTCGTCGAGGTCGGCGATCTTCTCGCACAGCTCTGCGCGCGCGAGCTCCGCCTCGTCCTTCAGCTCGGCGGGCACGTCGCCAACCGTGAAGTTCTTGCCTTCGCTCGCCTCGTCGTAGACGATCCCCTTCATTTCAAGGAGGTCCACGACGCCCTTGAAACCGTCTTCCTTGCCGATGGGCAGTTCCACGGGACACGCGTTCGCCTTCAGCTTCGTGCGCAGTTCGTCCACCACGCGCGCGAAGTCCGCGCCCATGCGGTCCATCTTGTTCACGAACGCGACGCGCGGCACGCGGTAGCGGTCCGCCTGGCGCCACACCGTCTCGCTCTGCGGCTGCACGCCGCCGACGGCGCAGAACACGCACACCGCGCCGTCGAGAACGCGCAGGGAGCGCTCCACCTCCATCGTGAAGTCGACGTGTCCGGGCGTGTCGATGATGTTGACGGTGCGCCCCTTCCACTCGCAGGTGATGGCGGCGGACTGGATCGTGATGCCGCGCTCCTTCTCCTGCACCATGAAGTCGGTGGTGGTGTCGCCCTCGTGCACTTCGCCGGGCTTGTGGATCTTCCCGGTGTAGAAGAGGATGCGCTCGGTCGTCGTGGTTTTGCCCGCGTCGATGTGGGCCACGATGCCGATGTTGCGTACGTTGGAAAGTGGCTTGCCGTCCATAGTAGGCTACTTAATCGTGCCGAGCGCGATGATCGTGAACACCATCGTGAAGATGGCCACGGTCTCGACGATGCCGAGCGCGCCAAAATAGTTGGTGAGGCCCTGTCCCGTCTCTGCCTGCGCGTCGCACGCCGCGGCCGCCGCGCGGCCCTGGAAGAGCGCGGAGAGGCCGATGCCGAGGCCCGCGAAGATGCCGAGCAGCACGCAGGCGAATCCCGCGCCGGCGACGGACGTCTTGCCGAGCATGATGAACATGAGGATCATCCCGTACAGCGTCTGGGTGATCGGCGCGCCAACGAGGCCGAGGAGGATGAACGGCGCCGGCTTGTTCGCGGCGTAGCACTTCTTCCACGCGCCCACGGCCGCCGAGGCCGCGAAGCCAGTTCCGAACGCGGAACCCGCCGCGCTCAATCCCAAGCAGGCAATCGCGCCCGCGACAATCATCGGATCCATTTTTTGTTCTCCTTTTTGATTCTTTTGTTTTAATGCTTTTTGAAAGGTGCGAAGGCATATCCCGCCCAGGAAATGCCCTTGTGGTTTGAAAATTCAAGCGTGTTGAGACGCACGGCGTGGACGAGGATCGAAAGCCCCGCCATCGCGAAGTTGAGTCCGTGCCCAACAAGCAGGATCAACACAAGCGGCAGCCACTTGATCCAGAGCGGCAGGTCGAGCCCCACGGCCATGTCGTTGAAGTTCTGCGCCACCTTCACGGAGGCGAGCCCCACAGCGAACAGGCGCACGTAGGAAATGATGTCGCCAAGGCAGCTCATCACGTTGAGCGGCAGCATGCCCAGTTCGATGCCGCGGCTCTTCAGCTCGTTCCCCTTCAGCGTGAAACCGAACACGAGTGCGAGCGACACGCCGAGTTCCCAATAGAGCCACGACGGGAACGACGAGAATATTCCAACGATGGAACAGGTCGTCCAGTACATGAAGAACACGATGCCCGCCCAGCCGAACTGGCTCAGGCACACGCGGTCGTTGATCATGGAGATGCCGCTCCAGACGCGCGCGAGGATGAGGTGTGAGGCGCCTATAGTGAAGCAGAGCAGCATCATGTTGTTGTAGCTCGGGTCCGCCAACCACTTCACCGTGGCCCAGTCGTTCGCGAACGGCAGCCCCGCGCCGAACCAAGTATTTGAAAGGATGCCCCAGATCACGGTCGCTGAGCTGAACACGGTGAGAAGCGTGAGCCAGCTGCGCACAATCGCAGGACGGTGCCGCTTGTCGGCCACCGGCCTCGTCTTGACCCACCCCCACACCGTAAGCGCGAGGATGATCGCCCCGTAGCCGCCGTCGCCCACAAGCATCGCGAAGAAGAGCGAGAAGTAGCACATGAACGGCACCGACACGTCTGCCTCCGTGTAGCCCGGCGCGATGCCCAGTCCCTTGAAGAGTGCGGCCACGGGACGGAACAGCTTCGGCGGACGGATCAGCGTGGGAGGCGTCTCGTCCGGACGCACCTCGCGCAACAGGATGCCCCATCCGTGCGACACGGCCTTCGCGCGCAGACGCGGCACGGAGTCCACCGGCACCCAGCCCGTCACCCAGGAGACCTCACCCTGCGTAGCCAGCACGTCGCGCGCCGCCGCAAAAGCCACCTGGTCCTTCAGCGCCGGATAGCGCGCCTCGATCGTCGATACGCGGGCGTTCGCCTCCGCAAGCGCCGCGCGGCACGCGGCCGCGCGCGCCTCTGCGGCCGCAAGGCGCGCCTGCGTGGCCGACAGCCTCTCGGACGGCAACGGCACCTCCGCCCATCCCTCCGGCAGCTCCTCGCCGAAGCAAGCCTTTCCCTGCGGGGGATGGCCGCCGTCAACCGCAAGGCGTACCGGCACGCCCGACTTGCGCAGCGATTCCGCGAGCGCGGGGTCGAAGTCGCCGAACGGCGCGTACTTCCGCACCGTCTGGCGCAGCGCCTCCGCCTCGTCCTCAGCCGCCTGGCGTTCGGCGTCCACCTTGAGAATCTCCTCCACGAGCGCCGCGCTCTTCGCGTTCTCCAGACGCGCGGCCACTTCTCCCTTCGGCGCCGGTTCGCCGACATCACGTGCAGCTTCGCGCGCCGCCTTGGCGACAATGCGCACGGCGCGTTCCGCGTCAGCAAGCTCCTCCTTTGCGGACGCGAAGTCCGGCGAATCTGCCGACGAGAGATCCAGGTGTACGCACCCGATGTCGCGCAGCGACTCGAGCGCCTTCACGCCCTCGCGCGCCACGCACAGGAGCGTCAGATGCTTCATTTCGACGATCATGCGGCCTCCCCTTCGCCTGGCGACCGGCTCTTTGCAATCTTGCCGCGCGTGACGGCGGCCGTCTGCTCGTCGCCGATGGCGATCTTGATCACGCGGATGTTCTCCCGGCACGAGGGAATCTTCACCTTCTCAAACAGGTTGACGCGCTGCGACGTGGTGCGCAGCTCCTCGGCGATACGACGCTTCTGCTCCTCCAGCACCACGCGCTCGCTCTGGAGCGCAAGGACGCTCGTCCAAGCAGACACGGCGTCGTCCATCCACGCGGGCGTTGCCCACAGGTCAATCGGTTTCACGTCAGTGTCGATACCGTCGAACACGGGAATCTCGACGCCGGCGATGTTCGCCTGCGACGTGCGGATGCTCTTCACCGTGACCAAACCCTCAAGCTCCTCGCCACCCGTAGCGAACAGCGCCACCCAGCCGTCCAGATGCGCCCGCACCTCCCGCTCGCGGGCCGACACGGCGTCCGCCTTCGCAACGATCCCTGCGATTTCGCCCTGTAGCTGCTGCTTTTTCAGCTGCAGCATGGGCAGAAAGCGCTGGAACCGCTTGAGCGCGTCCGTCTGAGCCTTCAGCTCCGTCTTTGTCAGTTTGATCTTAGCCATCGCTAGTACACCGTTGGAAATAGAAGTAGTATACCCTTTTTACGGCGGGAAATCAAGTTTACGACAGATCTTTGAACGCATGCGCGATGCGTAGGATGAAGGACGGTCTCATGCGGATGGCACCCTTCGGACACACCTCGTGGCAGCACGCGCAGCCGATGCAGGTCTTCTTGTTGAGCAGAGGGACGGCGCGGCCCTCCACCGCGAGCGCCTGCGCGGGACACGCCCGCACGCACTGTCCACACGCGACGCAGCGCGCAGGGTCGAACGTCGGACGCACCCAGAGGAGCTTGGCGGCGAGACGCGCGAACCAGGACGGCACGAGCGCGAGCAGGTGCGCGCCGAGGGGCGTCGCGAACGACGGCACGTCGATTGCGTCACCGTGTATCTCCGGCGTGCGCGCGGACGCGACGCCTTTCAAATAGGGCACGCTGCCGGGGTTGATGTGCAGCACGCGACAGAGCGCGCCGTCGAGCGCAAAGGGATCTGCGGACGCCGCAAGGAAGCCGAGGCGGATGGGGCGTCCGTTGGCCGGTCCCTGTCCTTCCATGCCCACGATGCCGTCCGCAATGCTCACGGACGGCGGCAGCACGCGCCAGATGGCCTTGAGCAGGCGTCCGAACACGGACGGCTTCGGATAACGTCGGTGGAGCGTCGTCTTGCTGTAGCCCGGCACCGCGCCGTAGAGGTTCTTGACGGAGGCCGTGAGCTTGGTGAGCGAATGGCTCTTGACCTTCGGGAGGTTCACGATGAGGTCGGTCTCCACGACGGGCTTCGCAAGGGGGAAGGAGAATCCCTCCTCCGTGAAGTTCTGCACGCCCGCGCGTTCGAACGGAACGAACGGCACGCCCTCTTCTTCGCAGACCGCGCCGAGTCCGCTTTTGGCGAGAACCGAAGGCAGGTTGGCCGTGCTGGCGGGGCTGTCCCCTACGGAGACGTCCGCGCCCGCCGCCTTGAGGTAGCGCAGGACTGCGCGCAGGACGTCGGGGTGCGTCGTCACGGCCTCGTCGGGCGTGCGGTCGGTGAGGAGGTTTGGCTTCACGAGCACGCGCTTGCCGCGTACCGCGTCGGCAGCGAGGAGTCCGCTTTCGGCGAGCAGGTGCTCAAGTGCGGACGCCGGTGCGGCACCATAGTCGTCGCAACGCACAAACCAGACCGGGGATGGACTCGCGGAGAGCATTCAGACCTTCGTCTTGATGCGCGGGAACGGCGTCTGGTTGTAGACGCGGGAGAACGGCGGGATGGAGTCCATCAGCCACACGTTGCCGCCGATCTCACTGTCGTGTCCGATCGTGGTGTCGCCGCCGAGGATCGTGGCGCCGGCGTAGATGACCACGTTGTCCTCCACGTTCGGGTGGCGTTTGTGTCCCTTCATCAGCATGCCCGTGGTCTCGTCCTTCGGGAACGAGAGCGCGCCGAGCGTGACGCCTTGGTAGAGTTTCACGTTGCGTCCGATCACGGTGGTCTCGCCGATGACGACGCCCGTGCCGTGGTCGATGAAGAAGTATTCGCCGATCGTCGCGCCGGGATGGATGTCGATGCCCGTCTTCGAGTGGGCGTATTCGCTCATGATGCGCGGGATGATCGGCACCTTCAGCTTGTAGAGCTCGTGGGCGAGGCGGTGGACCGTGACGGCGTAGAGGCCGGGGTAGGCCATCACCACCTCCATGCGGCACGTCGCGGCGGGGTCGCCCTCGTAGGCGGCGGAGATGTCCGTCTCCAGGAGACGCCGCACCTCGGGGATGCGCGCGCGGAAGGCCGCGATCACCGCATGGGCGTCCGTACCCGGCATGAGCAGGGCGACGTCCTTCTCCAGGTCGGAGAAGAGGGCCTCCAGGTCGCTGGATTCGCCGCCGCCCATCGGACCGTAGAGGCAGGGATGGAGCGCGGCGAAAGCACGCTTGAGGAGGGACTGGATTCTTTCGGGCAAAGTCATGGCAGTAGTATACCAAAAAAGACGGCGGTGCGCCCGCGTGGACGCACCGCCTTTCCTGTGACGGGGATGGGCCTTACTTGGCCGGCTCTTCCGTCTTCGGGGCCTCGGCGGCGGTTTCCGCGGGGGCGGCGGCCTCGGGGGCCGTCACCCACTGGAGGATACACATCTCGGCCGCGTCGCCCTTGCGGGTGCCCAGCTTGAGGATGCGCGTGTAACCGCCGTTGCGGCCTTCCATCTGCGGAACGATCTTGTCGAACAACTTCTGGACGGCCTTGGGCTGCTGGAGGCGGGATGCCGCGAGGCGGCGCGCAGCGAGGCCGCCCTTGCGGGCGACCGTGACGATGCGCTCCGCGTCCTTGCGGGCCTGCTTCGCCTTCGGCAGGGTGGTCTTGATGGAATCGGCGAGGATGAGATTCGTCACAAGGCTCTTCATGAGGGCCTGGCGGTGTTCCATCGAACGTCCGAACTTCTTTTGAACTCTCTGGTGACGCATGGGGTCAACTCCTGTAATGGCTTATTTCTTTGATTCAAGCAGATCGGCGTCGAACTTGTAGCCGAGGCACATTCCGAGCTCCTTCAGCTTGTCCTTGATTTCGTTCAGGGACTTCTTGCCGAAGTTGCGGTACTTGAGCATGTCGGCCTCCGTCTTCTGCGCCAGCTCGCCGACGGTGGTGATGTTGGCGTTGTTGAGGCAGTTCGCGGCGCGGACCGAAAGCTCGATCTCGTTCACGGACATGTTCAGCAGCTTGCGGAGGCGTTCGCGCTCGTCGGCGCTCTTGCGCTCGGTGTCGTCGAATTCGAGGGCTTCCTCGTTGGAGTAGTCCACGAACACGTCGAGGTGGCGGCGCAGCACTGCGGCGGCGGTCTTCAGCGCGTCGTCCGGCGTCACGCGACCGTCGGTCCACACGTCCATGACGAGTTTCTCGTAGTCGGTGCGCTGGCCCACGCGGGTGTTCTCCACGAGGAAGTTCACGCGCGTGACGGGCGAGAAGATGGAGTCGATCGCGATGCGGCCGATCTCCTGGTCCGGCGTCTTGTTGCCCTCCGCGAGGCAGAAGCCGCGGCCGGTGCGGATGTCGCACTCCATGTCAAGCGTCGCGCCCGCTTCGAGCGTGGCGATCGGCAGGCCGGGGTTCAGCACCTCCACGGAGTTCTCGGCGGCGAAGTCGCCGGCGGTCACGACGCAGGGGCCTGTTTTCTTCAGACGAAGGCTGGTTGTTTCGCGCGTGAAGGTCTTGAGCAACACGCGCTTCAGGTTGAGGATGATGTCCGTAACGTCTTCCGCGACGCCCGGGATCGTCGAGAACTCGTGGTTCACTCCGGCGATTTTGACCGAGCAGATCGCGCATCCCTCGATGGAGGAGAGGAGCACGCGGCGGAGCGAGTTCCCGATCGTGCGCGCGTAGCCGATTTCAAACGGCTCGGCGGTGAAACGGGCATACGTTCCGGTGGCGGTGGCCTCGTCCTTCTTGACGGCGCGGGGCATTTCAAAACGACTCAAACGGATTGGCATAGGTTTCTCCCTTGAGAATGAAAAACAAAGGCGAACAATCCGCCGGGGAGGGTTCCCCGGCAGAAAGCCGGCGACTCGCGCTTACCGCGAATACAGTTCGACGATCAGCTGCACGTCGATGTTCTCGGGGATCTCGGAACGCTCCGGGACGCTCTGCAGCGTGCCCGAAAGGTTCGCTTCGTCCCGCGTGAGCCACGACACGGACAGCTTGTGCTTGTTCAGCGAGTCGCGCACGGCCATGAGGTCGCGGCTCTTCTCGCGGATCGACACGGTCTGGCCGGGCTTCACCGTGCAGGACGGGATGTTGCAGATCTTGCCGTCGAGCTCGATGTGGCGGTGCGTCACGAGCTGGCGCGCGGCGCGGCGCGTCGGCGCGAAGCCGAGGCGGTAGACGATGTTGTCCAGACGCGTCTCGCAGAGCTGGAGCAGGATATCGCCCGTCACGCCCTCGCGCGCCTTCGCGCGCTTGAAGAAGATGCGGAACTGGCGTTCCATCATTCCGTAGATGAAACGGGCCTTCTGCTTCTCGCGGAGCTGCTCGCCGTATTCGGACAGTTTCTTCCGGCGACGCGCGCCGTGCTGCCCGGGCGGGTTGGGACGCTTCTCCAGGACCTTGTCCGGCCCAAAGAGTGCCTCGCCGAAACGGCGGGCGATTTTCGTACGGGGACCAGTATAACGACCCATTTTACACTCTCCTGCGCTTGCGCGGACGGCATCCGTTGTGCGGAACGGGCGTGCAGTCCGTAATCATCGTGACATGGATTCCGGCGGCCTGGATGGCGCGCACGGCCGATTCGCGGCCCGCGCCCGCTCCCTGCACGCGCACCTCGCACTCGTGCATGCCCTTGGCAAAGGCCGTCTTCGCGGCCGTCTGCGCCACCATCGTGGCGGCGAACGCCGTGGACTTGCGGCTGCCCTTGAACCCTTCCTTGCCGGCCGAGCTCCACGCGATCACGCCGCCGCGGGCGTCGGCGATCGACACCTGCGTGTTGTTGAACGTGGACCTGATGAACGCGATGCCGGGCGGGATCGACTTGCCCGGACGCGCCTTCTTGGCGGCGGCTTCGCCTTCCGCCGCAGGGGCGGCGGCATCGGCTGCGGCCGGAGCCGCGGCAGGCGCTACCTCTTCATTCTTGATTTCTTCGCTCATTGATTGACGTCCTCTTCGAAATTACTTCTTCGCGGGGGCGGAGGCGCGCATCAGGGCGGCAGTGCCCTTCCGGTTGCCCTTGCGCGTGTGCGCGTTCGTCTTCGTGCGCTGGCCGCGCACAGGCAGGCCGCGCTTGTGGCGCAGGCCGCGGTACGACCCGATCGAAATGAGGCGGCGGATGTTCTGCGACACCTCGCGGCGGAGGTCGCCCTCCACGCGGTAATGGTCCTGAATGAAAGTCACGATCGCGTGAATCTCGTCCTGGCTCAGATCGTCGGCCTTCTTCATCGGCTCGACATTACACGCCGCAAGCACGTCATCTGCGCGCTTCGGCCCGATTCCGTGGATGTACCGGAGAGCATAGCGAACATGCTTCTTTCCCGGAATATCCACACCCATCAGTCTTGGCATGGTTGTTTTTTCCTCTTTTTATTAGCCCTGACGCTGCTTATGGCGCGGGTTTGTACAGATCACGCGCACCACGCCTTTGCGACGAATGATGCGACAGTTCTCGCAGATGCGGCGAACGGAACTACGTACTTTCATTGGTTAACTCTTCTTTTTATGGTCGAACAGCGGATAAGTATATCAAAAATGACGCGCTACCACAAGGGGGAAAATTACAAATTTGCGAATGCGCGCAGTTGGCCATGTTTTCCGCCAGAAATATCACTTTTTACCATGCCTTGCACCGTAATCTCAGTTTCTGCCCACGTAAGATGCGAATGGTTGAACTCCTCTCGGGAATTGATGGCACGGCGGAAATATGATATACTTGCCGCCATGAAAAACACCCCTCTTATCTTACTGCGCCGCTTCGTGCTCGCCCTGGGCACGTCCGCCGCTTTCTGCGCACACGCGGTCCCGGCCACGAATGCACAATCCGATGATCTCCAGGCCAACCCCGTGCCCGCCATCGGGCAGAACGCGGAGGACCAGAAGGCTTTCGACCCCGCGAAGAAAGGACCGCGCGTCCTCTTCGTGGGCAACTCGATCACGCTGCACGGTCCGCGTCCGCAGATCGGCTGGTCGAACAACTGGGGCATGGCCGCGAGTGCGCGCGACAAGGACTACGTCCACCTTCTGCAGAAGAAGATCGCCGCCGTGCGCCCAGACGCGCAGTGCTGTCTCCTCCAGGTGGCCAACACCTTCGAGCGGGTTTTCTTCAAGAAGGACTGGTCGTGCGAACGCAATTTCAAGTGGGCACGCGAGTTCAAGCCCGACGTGATCGTGTTCTTCTTTGGCGCAAACGTGCCGAAGACCTACAACGCCGACACGATGTCGCCCGCCCCCGCGCGCACGTTCGGCGAGGCGCTCGACGCGTTCCGCACCTACCTCGACCCCGAGGGGCAGGCGCTCGTCCTCATTTCACAGGGCTTCTACATCCGTCCGAAACTTGACGCCGAGAAAAAAGCCGTGGCGAAGAAGCACGGCGACGTGTTCGTGAACATGGAGGATATACGTGCGCGCAAGGACACGCACGGCCGCTTCAACCATCCCGGCGACCTCGGCATGGAGCTGATCGCCGAACGCTTCTGGCATCACATCGAAAAGCGCATCCGGGATGTCCGGCGTTGAAAACGGACATCCCGCCGTTGCCGTGGCTTCTAGGTTGTTCGCCCCCTCTGCCGTCTTCAGGAACTCTGACAGATCCGGACTCGGAAAAGTCCGTTAGTACTTCTCGGCATCCTGCAGCAGTTTCTCTATCGCATGTTTCGTCATACAGCAAAGTCGAATTCCTGCACAACGAGTTTTTTCGGCTGTCGATCCACGACCTTCGCCAGCAAACTTTCAACTAAGCGATCCACCTTCGCCACATCCGTCTCCTCGTAAAGTCCGGCCAAGGACGTCACATCGGCCTCGTCAAGACTGCTCCACGCGGGAATGTGGACATGCCGCAGGTTCTGCGCCTGATAACGGATGCTGCCCCCACGCATCTGAACCGACACACGCCGAATCTGGTCTGTCACGAATGAACTTCGCATCAGCACGCAAAGCGCCCGCATGTTCCACGTGTCGGACGTGATCCAGTACACGTTATGGTGAGGATAGTATTCGCCGCGCTCATCAAGAGCGACATTTCCGCCGCGCTGGATGTCTGGCAACAGGATCTTCGCTGCCCTTAGGACTCTATAGCTAATTCTGTCAAGCGTTCTGTACCACGAGTCGGGATGCTTCTTCGCGCAGTAACGAGCCTTCAGCCTACCTGCATGCTTCTCCAGATACGCGCCCACCTTCGGGAACATTGACAGGTCCAACATCTGCCTGTCATCATGCTGATCGTACGGATTGAGCATATAGCGGCAGTTCCATTCAATGCTACCGCTCTGAATGTCCTCAGACGCGACGAGCGGAAGCAGACATGAATCTTCTATTTCCGCATTACGCTGTGGATCCACATAGATTTCATCCGCCCCCGACGCAACGCCAATGCCAACCTGCGTTCCGGCCCCGGACTGCTCAATCGTCGGGAAGGAACTGACTATGGACTCGAACCTGTCCCTTTCAGCGGAATCGGTCGTAACCCAGGCGTCTTCGCCGCCATACCATTTGGCGAACCTGCTGAGCCGCGATCCCGCTACCCCCGTCCTGTAATGCCGCAGTGCATCGTCCTCCAGCGACGTTACCTCGCCGGAGTACGTTCCGTTCCCGACGCGCCTGTCGATCACGTAGATCGCCGGATAGGCGGACACCTCTGTCTCAAATGGCTGAGTATGCTCCATGTTCAGGTAGAGTGCAACATGGAAAGAGTCACTGATCAATCTCCGCAGTCGCCTACCATAACTGCTACGCACAAACCTGTTCGTACAGATGAATGAAAAAACGCCACGCGGCGACAGTAATGACAGCGAACGTTCAAAGAAAGGGACATAGATGTCGCACCTTTCGGAGAACGTGTCGTACCGGGTCTTGTACGCCCGTTGTTTCGCCGGAGCTATGTTGTCGAAACGGATGTAGGGCGGGTTGCCAATCACCACATCAAACTTCTCCTTGAAGTCGTGGAGAAGGAAATCCTCACACCGGAACCAACGAGAAAGCAGCTGTTTCGCACTATCTCGTGGACATCCTGCCGCCTCAAGTCTCGCATCAACCATACGCTTCACGTGCGAGATGCTTTTCTCGGACACGTCAAATGCAAGGAGAAAACCACCCAGCGCATCGTCTTCCCAATCTGGGCTCTCCGCAATCAATGCATCCACAATCGGTAGGACAAAGGCGCCATCTCCGCAACTCGGCTCCAAAACGCGCAACCCTCTCCATTTGCCGAAACGTCCGGCACGCATGACTTCGCGCATCATGTAGGAGACCACCTCAGGGCGCGTGAACACCGCGCCGGTCATCCGATGTTCCGGAACTGGAGTGCGTGCGCTCATGACCTTGTGGACAAATACGAGTAAAGGGACTTGAAGAACTTCAGGCACCCACCGACTCGCCCCCGTCGCGTACGGACGCGGTCTTGCTATCGGACACGAGAAGCGCGGTCGCCGTGTAGTCGCGTTCCAACACGAGTCGTTCGCAGAGAATCTCGTATCTCCGAAGGTAACTCGTACCCTGAAACACCGGAAGAGGCTGCAATGGACTGTCCGCCAACGCAACGGTACGTTCAGACGACGGTGACTCCTCAAGGAAGAAAAGATAGCCGAGCCACGGCGCTTCCGTCACGCCGAACACGCGCTCACGATAGGCCACCCAAAAATCACGTGACACGCCGAGGACTTCTTCTGTCCTGTTGTTGAAGTTATTGCCGAAGCTGCCGCTCTGCGACTTCAGTTCAATCGCGGCAACCAGCCTTCCATCCCGCATAACAACGACATCCCAATTCTTCTGCGGCCGGTAATATCCCGGAACTGGAACAGCCCTGTCGAAAAACACCTCCGCCTTCGTGAATCCGGCCTTGATGCAGACTTCCTGAATAAGCCTCGCAAACCCATCAAGGTGCCTCCCGCCCGTCACCTGACCACGAGATCCAGCATCTTTGACGCCTCGCTTCTTCTGCGAAGCGGCCTGTTGCCGCCGTGTTTTCCAGTAAAACGCGGCGGCGTTCGCAACTTTCTTGCAAAGCTGTACTTCTGTGTATGGGAAAGACATGCCTGAATTATACCATTTCCACGCCCCGCGTGGAATGCTAATTTGAATTAAATCAAGGGCAGGTAGATGCGCGGCGCGCTTCCGCGCCCTTGCGCGCTCGTTGGGCGTCACGCCGTCGGCGCTGGCGGCCAAGCTCATCCACGAGGCCGTTGTGTCGGTTTCACCTTCGCAAACCGACTTGAACTGGGCGGCGCACCGCCGCTCGAAAAACTCGCTCCGCCGCCAGCTGCAAGACGAACGCACGCATCGCGGCGACTACCGCAAACCTGGATGGGAAAACCTCCCCGCCCGCACCAAACCACACCCAAGCAAACCATGAAAGCACAACTCCTTGCCACCAAGAAATTAGATATGCCCGTCGTCAGGCAGGCCCTCGACGACATGCGCCGCGCCTGCGGCGGAGGCGACATCCCCGCCAAGCTCGTCCGCTCCACCGCCCGACTTCTCAAACTGACGCCAGTCGAATTCGCCCAAGCCGCCGCCCGTCTCAACCGCCCCTTCGCGACTAGCCACGTGCGCTAGCCCCCCGTGTCGGCCTCTGCCCCACACGGCCACACCGGTAGGGTCACGCGTCCCGCGCGACCGCACCGGTAGGGCGCCGCGACGATCTTCTGCAACGTCCCAATGCGCATGTTGTTGCCACGTTCACATTCCGCGTACGTAGGCTGGCTTACACCCAAGCGTTCGGCAACATCTGCCTGCGTAAAACCGACCTGCTGGCGAATCTGCGAAAGAACGTATTCGCGATGAAGTTCGTCCGCCTCGGCTTGTATACGCGCTCGGCGTTCTGGCGACATCTTCGCCACTAGTTCTTTGAAGTTGCGATGTCCACTCATGTTGTTTCCTCCTCGATTTCCTTCAAATATTGTTCGTAGATGCCTTCGTTCCATGGACAGTCTTTGACATTCTTACTCTCCTCATGTTCTCTGATATCCGATGTGTCAACTAGTCGCCATACTTCGAGTAGTTCCAGATTTCACATACTTCGTTACTCGTCGGAAAATCTATGGCCGCTATGTCATCCTGCAACCGGGCCTGATTGCAGAGCGCGGTCGATCTAGCGCGCACCTTCCCGTGCCAAATTTTCTTAAAACACTTGTCGGACTCCCTCTTCCACCAGCACCTTCCGTGAAAGCGCATCAGTATATTTCTTCCTGCCATTTCCGTTTCTCCTTTGAGTTCGCGTCAACAGCTGCTTCCATAAGCAACCATCAGTGACGTCAAAACATTAGCAACAACCATGCCAAAGTACAACCACGGGAAATCGGCAAAGTCTACTATACGTTAAAAGCCCCCGGGACGGGGCGCTAGAGGTGGCCAAACTGCCACCCTGCATCCCCGCCCCGGGGTGAAACCTGCGCCGCGCCGCTGCATGATAAGTTTTACTTTTTACCTTTTGCGTGTTACGAGTTAAGCCCTTAACCCTTACGGTTTAGACCCTTGAAACAGGGCTCGGTCTCAACATCATTAGCGATCAGCGGAGCCCGAAGGCGCCGCCTAAGGTGCAACGGCCGCAACGCGGATTTCAAATCAGTCGTCCAGTTCAATCTCGACCTTCGTGGCCGCGTTGAACTCGTCAAGCTCGTCCTGAAGGCGGTCGGCGCGCGCCTGAAGCGCCGTCACCTCGTCCAGGACCTGCTGCTTGCGGATAATCGCGTCAATGTCCGACTCGATGCGCGTGCCGTAGTTCGTCGTGACGAACTTGCCCTCCTTCACGTCCAGGCCGTTCAGAAAGGCGATCTCCGACTTGATCTCGTCAAGCTCGATAATCTTCGAGACGATGGGCTTGTTCGCCTCTGCGATGGCGCTTTTGATCGCAATCAGCCGATTGCGAAGCATCTTCGCAAGATCATACGTCGCGGCCACGTCAACACCGCGAGGTACGCTCTTGTCCTTCGAATTCTCCGCGCCGACAAGCTCCCGCGTCTTTGCGAGACGCCCCGCCACGCGGTTCTTCTCCTTGAGGGCCCGCGCAATTGTCACCATTGTTCTCATGTCTATTCTCCTGTTTCGTTTTCAATTTCAAGCGTCGCCGAGGGCCGGAGTCGAACCGGCGCTGGCGGTTTTGGAGACCGTCGTTCCCACGAACTACCAGCGACGACAAAAGAACATGAGCAACAACCGTGCCAATCCAACCCGAAGGAATAATACCGTCAAAAAAATCCTGGCAATCCTGCCATTCCGCCTTAATCTCACACCCAACCATATTTAATGTGCAACCGCCGCCCTACAACAACATATCCGATTTTATAGGCTTTATACCAGAATATACACATCGGTTTTTGGGATTATCTGACGCAAGACCTCTTGCGAGCATCTCCGGCCTGAGTGCTTTAAATGTTTTATAAAACTTCTAAAGCACACACATGAACATGACATGCAGACCAAATGTACACGCGAGGCAGTTACAAAACCCCAACATTCTGAACTGATGTTCCAGCACAAACCGTGGACGGCGATGGGAAAGTCAGGTTTTGCAACCGCCTCACACGTCAAAGGTGTTACAATCACCGCAAGTCGGGGGCGAATACATATACATTCAACCTCAGGGACAACGAAATGGCTCGGATGGCTGGACTCGAACCAGCAACGGCCGCATTAACGGTGCGGTGCTCTACCATTGAACTACATCCGAATTGGTGGCGGGAGTCGGATTCGAACCGACGTCTTGCAGCTTATGAGACTGCCGCTGGAACCACTCCAGTCAATCCCGCTCTTTCACATGAGACCATTGTAAAACCGTACCAAGTTTTGCAACTGCCTCGCAAATCACGACATCAGCATAAACGCATTCCGCGTAAAAGCGTTACACCTTTTTCGCGGCTTTTCTCTCCTTGGCCAGTCCCCGATGACGGACGATCCGCACGAAGCCGGACGAGACGCCAAACTCCCGCGCAACTTCCACCGCGCTGCGCCCTCCGACCGTACAGGCCTCGAAGATCGCCCGCGTGCGTTCGGAACAACGCCAGCCG
>CAMKJU010000021.1 GCA_946413265.1 uncultured Lentisphaerota bacterium | reverse complement strand
GGGCCGACCACCGGGCGGCCCGCAATTCCGGCGCGCTCGGTGATCGCGCCCTACCATGCGGCGCGCTCGGTGATCGCGCCCTACCGTGCGGCGCGCTCGGTTCGCCCCAGCCAGAATCCTGCTATGGTGCGCGGGTAAATCTTCAGTGTTTTTTGTGCAAAAATACATGGGCGATGGATACCCACATAAGTGAAGCAAAAAGAATATGATCGTGATCGTGAATCATCTCACAATGGCCGCGATTATTTGCTATACTATTGCTGTTAGAGGAAGAAAGTATGAGTACGAAATACAGATACTGCGGGAGCACGAGCTACGACTCGGGCTGCATCCGTTCACCCACGCGAAAGCATGAGAAGTGAGGAAATAAGAGTATGAAGTTTGAGAAGAATTTTCTGAAAAGGGTGTTGTCGATCCCGTCGGTGTCGTATCGTGAGGAACGGGTTCGCGATTTCATTCTGGGATTCGCGAAAAGGCGCGCGATCTCGGTGACGGTGGGCAAGGCAGGGAATGTGTACCTGACCAAGGGAAGGATTGGGAAGGGGGAGTACGTTCCGTGCTTCGTCAACCACATGGACACGGTGCAGGGCCCACAGCTTGAGTACGTGTACCGGAATGAGCGGTTGCCCGTGAAGGAGCGGAAGAACGCGGAGGGGAAAACCGAGTTGTACATCGATGGCTTTGGAATTGGCGGGGACGACAAGGCCGGAGTCGCGTTGGCGCTCGCGATCATGGATGCACTGCCGAAGGGCAAAGCCGTGTTCTTCGTCCAGGAGGAGGTCGGCCTGGTCGGCTCCGAAAAGATGGACTACAGTTTCCTCAAAGACGTTTCGCTGCTCATCACGATGGACTGCTGGGGGCGGGTGCGCACGGCAAGCGAATGTCGCCAGAATAACGCGAGGATGTATTCGAAGAAGTTCTACAGCACAGTGCTCAAGAAGGTGTATGAAAAACATGGGGTGGAGGTCCTTGACCATCCGGCTAACACAGATGTCTGCAAGCTCATGATGAAATGCGACCTTTGCTGCTGCGACATCGGCAACGGCGGATATAATCCGCATGGCCTGGACGAGTACGTGTGCGTGGAGGATGCGAAAGCGGGCTACGACCTCATACTCGATCTCTGCAGGTCATTGAATGGCCGGCGCGCCTATCGGATCACGCCAGAGGAACGCGGCGGTTAAGTGCTGGTCGCCCGGTAACATCTATAAGGTGCAGTAGTTTCGATGAAATCAAAGAAAGAGAAAGGAACAAAAATGAACACGGTACAAGATCAAGAGAACAAGTACGCTGACAGTAAGACTGAATACTTAATTCGGCGTCTTAATGGCAAGAACGTGACATGGGTGCCGGGTGGTGGTGCAGACCCTTCTGTCGTTGCTACCGTTGTGGAGACGGCTGCGGATAGGGAAAGCGAAAACGACGTCATTCTCATCACGGATGAGAGGGCTTGCGACTTTAAATCATTCCGCCTAAAATTGGGGGAGAAACTGGAGAAAGCCGGCGGGGGGAATTATCCATCAAATGACAAGAATGCCGTCTTTACGATAAAGGCGGTTCGGGACTACGGGAAGGTGTCAGATTTGAACAAAGACGGTGGATTCGCGGTTTACAACTCATCCGAAGATCTGGGAAGGATTATAGAGCTTGACGTCTCGTATGTAAGCGATGGCGCCAAGAGAGAACACCGCCGCGTCATTCTCGCAGCAGTGGAGAGCTTTGAGTTCGCAGCACGTTTTTTTGTCCCAAAAGCCTTTTGCGTCCACACTGTTGTTCTTATGCGGTGGAATTATAATATCGGTTTCAGCGGCAATATTCTTGCTGGAACATGGCCTATCACTGTCGCCTCTGTTTTGGGCGCGAAATGGGCAATTGTCGATCACGAAACACGCGTTGACTTTATGAAGGCGGGGAAAGGAGTGATTGTTCGTAATGAGGCATGGAACGAAGGAGGTTCCGATGCACCAATCGCCGCATATCCTCACATGTGCGCCATAATGGAACGCAGATACAGACTATCTGTGGCTAAAGAGGTATGGGATGATTGTAATGGTAATACTACATCTCTGCATGAGATTTACGAAGGCTGATGGAGCCGACGGGCCGCGTCTATTCGTCCGACCTTCGCAAGCTGACGGAGGAGCAGAAGCTCGAACGCGGCGCGAAGGCTGTGGGCGTAACGCTTGAGGAATGGACGGCGCTTTCTCCGCCCGACAGCACCTTGCTGCGCGTCGCTGCTCAGAAAAAGAACGTCTATGCGCGCGGGTACACGGTCGCTGGCTGGAGGCGCCTTCCTATGGCGGAGAAGTTTGCTGCTCTAAAGGTTGAAAATTGATGTTTCGGCTGATGACAAGATGTCGTACGATTGTAAGATGTTGATGTTTTAAGCGTTGTTCATTTATGCCGAAAGTCAAGGCCGTCCCGGGTGGGGCGGCCTTGATGTCTTGATGTCTGCTCGCCAACTTGCCCTTGACGGTGTGGCGGGAGTGATATATACTTATGCCATATCTTTCCGTGAGTTAGGTTTGGAGTTGAATATGACGCAAAACACAACGGCAAAAGCTTTTATGTCGGAGAATGTACGCTTGTGACGAACAACATGGTACATTTTTCGCGTATTGCCGGTCTTCGGATTGAGAATTGGGTGGGCTAACTTGTCAAGCCGTTCTTCCATACCCCTGTTCATGGATGACCCGAACTGGGCCGCGTTCATACCCGACTTGAAGTCGGGCGGGCCGAAGTGTCGCATGCCCACGCACGAGGACTGCTCGCCGATCGATCCCGACGCGGCGGCGCGGCATCTCCAGCCCGGCGGCACGCTCGGCGACATGGAAGGGTACGAGACGCGTCCCGGCCAGCTCGACATGCTTCGCGCCGTCGTGCGCGCGTTCAACAACCGCGAGCACCTCATGGTGGAGGCGGGTACGGGCGTCGGGAAGTCGCTCGCGTACCTCGTGCCGTCCGTCCTCTGGAGCTACACGAATGACACGCCCGTCGTTCTCTCCACCAACACGCGCAACCTTCAGAGTCAGCTGATCGCCCAGGACCTCCCGCGCGCCGCGCAGGTGCTGGGCGACGACGCGAAGAACTTTCGCGCGGCCGTGCTGAAGGGACGTTCCAACTACCTCTGTCTCCGCGCGCTCGAGGAGATCATGCAGGGCGGCTGGTTCGCGCTCGACGAGGAGGAGAAGCCCGAGTTCGAATATCTCGTGGAGTGGTTGCACCGCACGGAGGACGGCGATCTCGACGACCTTGGCGCGGAGGTGCTGCGTCCGAGGCTGTCGTGCCCGGGCGAAGACTGCGCGGGCCGCTCCTGCCGCTATGCGGGGAAGTGTTTCATCGCGAAGGCGCGCGCGCGCGCCATGCGCGCCCATGTGGTTGTGGCTAACCATGCGCTCGTGCTCGCGGAGGCCATAAGCGACGGCAACGGCATCCTTCCGCCGTATGGGCGGCTCGTCTTCGACGAGGCGCACAACCTCGAGGACGTCGCCACTGAGTTCTTCTCATTTGAGCTGTCGCGTCCCGTGCTCCTCCAGCTGATGGGACGTCTCGTGCGTACTACGCGGTCGCGTCGGGGCGGCATCGGACGCAAACGCGGCGTGATCGGTACGGTGGAGCGCCAGCTGCAGAAAGGTGACCTCGCGCACTCCCCGCGTGCCGAGGAGATTCGCGAGCTCTGCACGCGCGCGCAGGTGCAGAGCCGCTTTGCGATCAAGGCGGGGGACGACCTATTCGACGTGCTCCAACGTCTCTTCTCGCCCGCGCCCAGCGCGTCCGTGCTGCGCTACCGTTGCATCCTGCCGCCGGGTGCGCCGCCTGACGACCCGAAGGTACCGCGTACGCGTCAGTATTCTTTGCACGGACTCTTTGCCGACTACACGACCATGCAGTGGGAGGAGTCCGCGCTCGTCGCGGCGAGCAACCGCTTCGAGGATGCGCTCGCGCGCCTCCAGGGCATCCTCGTGGACCTTGCCACGGCGCTGCAGTTCGCATCGGGTGCGGACGAGTTGCCGCTCTTCGGCGACCTTGCCGCGCAAGTACAGTTGCTCGCCAAGTCCTTTACCGAATTCATTTACGAGTCGCGCTTCGTCTTGTCCGCCATCGATCCCTCCCGCGTCTATTGGGCCGAACGCCGCGCGGGCGACCCGAAGAAGAAACTTCCCCCGTACATCTGCCTCACGGCCGCGCCGCTCAGCATCGCGACGGAGATGAAGAAGCATTTCTACGACACGAAGGACTCCGTGATCCTCTGTTCCGCCACGCTGCGCGTGGGTGACCGCTTTGACTACATGGGCCGCCGCCTTGGTTTTGCGCTCTGCGAGCCAGCGCGCGTGAAGGCGCTCGTGGCGGCGTCGCCGTTCGACTATTTCCGCCAGGCGCTCGTGATGGCGGCGGACTGTCTGCCCGACCCTTCCGTGCGCGACTCCGGCTACGTGGAGAAGCTCGCGCCGTTTCTCGCGGATCTTTTCCGTGCGGTACGCGGACGCGGTCTCGTGCTCTTTACCGCCTACGAGATGATGCGCGAGACGGCGCGCCGCGTGCGGGAGGAGCTTGCCGCCGCGGACATCGAGTTCCTCGTTCAAGGAGATGGCCTCTCGCGCGAGGAGATGGTCGCGCGGCTCAAGAAGGCGTCGCGTCCGGATGCTGAACGTCCTGTGGTGCTTTTCGGCGCGCAGTCGTTCTGGGAAGGGGTGGATGTGCCCGGCGAGGCGCTGTCGTGCGTCGTGATCGCGCGCCTGCCGTTCCCGCAGGTGGGCGAGCCAATCGTGGAGGCGCGCAGCGAGAAGATCACGGAGGAGGGCGGCAGCTCCTTCCGCGACTACATGATACCGGAGGCGGTGATCCGCTTCCGCCAGGGGTTCGGACGCCTCGTGCGCACGAAGTCCGACCGCGGCGTGGTGGTGGTGGCGGACCCGCGCATCGTCTCGAAGAACTACGGTCCGCTGTTCCGCCGCGCCGTCGCGGCGTCCGTCCACGCCGTCTCGTCCCTGCCCGAGATCGTCTCGCGCGCCGCGTCGTTTTTCGAATAGGAGAAGCCATGTTCGCCGTCCGTTCCTATATGCTCGACATCAGCCGCGACAAGGTGCCCTCGATGGGCACGCTCAAGCAGCTCGTGGAGATACTCGAGAAGTTCAACTACAACCAGCTCCAGCTCTACACGGAACACACGTTCGCGTACTCGAAGCACGAGGCCGTGTGGAAGGACGCCTCGCCGATGACGGCGCAGGAAATCCGCGAGCTCGACCTCTTCTGCGCGATGCACGGCATCGACCTCGTGCCGAACCAGAACTCGTTCGGGCACCTCGAGCGCTGGCTCGTGAAACCCGAGTACAACCACCTCGCGGAACTGCCGCACGGCGGCGCGCCCCTCCCGTGGGGCGGGTTCAAGAAGAACCCCACCACGCTCTGCCCCACGGATCCCGCGTCGCTCGACTTCCTCGCGGGCCTCTACGACGAGCTGTTGCCGAACTTCGAGTCGCGCCTCTTCAACATCGGCTGCGACGAGACGTTCGACCTCCTCGGCGAGGGACGCAGCGCGGCCGCCGTGAAGGAGAAGGGCGAAGGGCGGGTGTATCTCGACTTCCTTTTGAAAGTCGCGGAACTCGTGCGCAAGCGCGGGAAGCGTCCGATGTTCTGGGGCGACGTTATCCTGCGCCATCCCGAGCTCGTGCCGGAGCTGCCGAAGGACCTCATCGCGCTCGACTGGGGCTACGAGGGCAACCACCCGTTCATGGACGAGGCGGCGAAGTTCGCGGCGGCCGGTCTCGACTTCTACGTGTGCCCGGGCACAAGCAGCTGGAACTCGCTCGCTGGGCGTGTGGAGAACATGCGCGAGAACATGATCGCGGCTGAGCGCGCGGGGCACTTGCACGGCGCGAAGGGGTTCATGGTCACGGACTGGGGCGACGGCGGACACTGGCAGCCGCTCGCGGCTTCCCTGCCGGGGCTCATCCTTGGCGGCAACCTCGCGTATTCCGGGGCGTCCGCTGCGAAGATGGACCTTGAGGACGCGCTCAACGCCGTGATGGGCGTGCCGCTCGGTGGGACGCTGCTCCGTCTCGGCACGCTCTACCTGCGCGGCGGCGCGTTGCGCGCGAATGCAAGCGAGCTCTTCCGCATCCTCGCGAACGACCGCGGCTACTCGCGCCACCCCGGCCTCACGGACCACATACTGACCGAAATCTCCGCGATTGCGGAAGGGTGTCGTCACGACGCGGCGCGCTTCGCGGGTGGGGCTTATCCGAACGTGTGGGCGCAGGAGATCGTGTACATGGCGAACCTCGTCGACGCCGCGTGCAACCGACGCGACGAGAAGCGTCTGCGTTTCCTCCGCGAGGAGCACGGCCGCGTGTGGCGTCTCCGCAACCGCGAAGGCGGCCGCACCGATTCGCTCGCGAAACTTCCCCGCTTCTGAACCAACAAAAAACTGAAAGGTGAAAACGATGAGAAAAGTTGCCATAGCATGTTCACTGCTCGCGGGTACGGGTCTGTTGGCCGCGAACGCGAAGCCCGCGGAACCTGCGAAGATTGATCCCGCCTGGGCGAAGATACTCGTGCAAGTCAAGTCGACGCTCGACGGTACTCTCCAGCCGTGTTACTTCTGGGCACCGGAAGAGGCGAAGACAACGCCTGTGCCGCTAATCGTCGGACTCCATACGTGGAGCTATGACTACAAGGCGACGTCGCACTACCAGACCGTCCTCGACTACGCGAAGAAAAATGGCTGGGCGATGTTGGGTCCGAACTTCCGCGGTCCGAACAAAACGCCTCCCGCGTGCGGCGGCGACCCGGCGGTGCAGGACATCGTAGACGCCGTTAACTACGCGAAGGCGCACGTGAAGATCGACCCCGCGCGCGTCTACATTGTTGGCGGCTCGGGCGGCGGACACATGACGCTGCTCATGCTCGGACGGCATCCCGAAATATTCGCGGCCGGGGCGGCCTTCTGTCCGATCACCGACCTCGCGCGCTGGCACGCCGACTCGCTGCTCAAGCATCCCGGACGCGGCAAGAACTATGCGAAGATGCTTGAGAAGGCCTGTGGCGGCACGCCGGCGGAGAAGCCGGACGAGTACAAACACCGTTCGCCGCTCACGTGGCTCGATAACGCGCGGAAGGCCGGCGTGGCTGCGTACATCGTCACCGGCATCCACGACGGCTGGAAGGGGTCCGTGCCGGTGGGACACTCCTTCCGCGCTTTCAACGCGCTTGCGAACCCGAAGGACCGCGTAGCCGAGGAAGACATCTCCACTGTTGAGGAGACACGGAAGGTGCCGTCCAAGCTCGCGTACACTGGTCCAAGCGATCCGTTCTTCCCGGACAAGATGCGCATCCACTTCCGGCGTACTTCCGCGAACGTGCGCTTCACCTTGATGGAAGGCGGGCACGCCGGAAACTATCCGGGCGGTCTGGACTTCCTCTCGCGTCAAGTAAAAGGACAACCAGCGGACTTCAGTCTTCCCGAAAAAGGAAGCGCTAGTGGAGAGGCACTTGGAAAGTGACAGAGAAAAAGGAGATGCAGAAAATGAAAGTACAGACAGCACAGGGTACGGCGCTTACGAGGCGCGCGTTCGTAGGGCGGGGAGCGTTCGCATTCCTGGCCGCAGCGGGGATGGGGCACAGCGCGTTCGGCGCGGCGGGTCCGCAAAGACTGCGGTTCGGCGTCCTTTCCGACGTCCACATCACGCGCGGCAAGGACACGGGTTACTTCTTCGAGAAGGCGCTGAAGTTCTTCCGCGACCAGAAGGTGGACGCCGTGCTTATTGCGGGCGACATGGCCGACAGCGGGCTAGACTCGCAGTTGCAGATCATGGGCGACGCCTGGCGTCGCGTGTTTCCCGGCAACAAGCTCCCCGACGGCGGGCACGTGGAGAAGATATTCGTGACCGGCAACCATGACGTGGAGGGATGGCGGTACGGTTCCGCGAAGAAGATGGGTGTCTCCAAAGAGAAAGGCGCTGACAACATCCTCTCGTTCCACATGGCCGCGAGCTGGAAGCGCATCTTCGACGAGGACTACTCGCCGATGTATGTCAAGACCGTAAAGGGCTACAAGTTCGTGGGCGTCCACTACGACCCCAACGGTGGCTACCACAAGAAAGGCGCAATCGCAGCGTTCCTCGAAAAGCACCGCGACGAGCTCGCGGGGACGAAGCCGTTCTTCTACACGCAGCACTACCACCCGAAGGGAACATGTTCCGCGCCGTGGACTTGGGGACAGGACAACGGCTATTCCACCGCCGCGCTGAGCGCATTCCCAAACGCGGTCGCCTTCACGGGCCACTCCCACACGCCGCTCACGGACGACCGCACGCTGTGGCGCGGCGCGTTCACGAGCGTGGGCACGGCGTCGCTCCGCTACCTCATCCCGTTCGGCGGACGCGAGAACTCGTGCATCTTCGGTGATAAGGACATCGGCACGCAGCAGATGGAGAAGCTGACCGGACGCGACGCGCAGCACGGCCAGCTGGTGACGGTGTACGACGACCGTCTGGTCCTTGAGCGCCGCGACTTCGCGAACGACCTGCCGGCGGGTCCGGACTGGATCGTGCCGCTGCCTGCGCACGCCAGCTCCTTCGCAGAGCGTGCGAAGGGTGCGCCCGTGCCGGAGTTCGCCACTGACGCTAAAGTGAAGGTCGAGCGCGTGAAGGGTACAAACCGCGCAAAGAAAGAGACGGAGCAGTTTGTCGTGACATTCCCGAACGTGAAGGGACTTACGGACGGCGCGCGGGCGTTCGACTTCCAGGTGACGGTGGAGGCGGAGGACGTCGACCGCGGGAAGGTCTGGATGACGAAGCGCGTCTATTCGCCGCACTACTACTGGGCGGCGGAGAAGGACGACGATACCGTTACGTGCGTATTCGCGTACGCGGAATTGCCTGCGCCCAACAAGGTGGTGGTTGAGCGCGGGAGGCGCTTCCGCTTTGCCATTTCGCCCGCCAACAGCTTCGGCGGACACGGCAAGGCCATCCGCTCAAACTGGCTGACGGGCGAATACGGCAAGTCAGGTGACGGTGCGCGCGCTTAGACGCGCACTTCGTGGCACCAGCCGTGCGTATCGGGGAGGCGTCCGTACTGGATGCCCTGCACCGTGTCGTACAATTTCTGGAGGTGCGGGCCGACGGTGTCGGGATCCGAGATCTTGATCACCTCGCTGCCGCGCGTGATCTCCCATACGGGCGTGACCACCACGGCCGTGCCGCACGCGGCGACTTCGGCGAACTCCTTGATCTCCTCGTATGGCACCTTGCGGCACTCGACCTTCCAGCCGAGGTCGGCGGCACACTGCTTGAGGGACATGTTCGTGACCGAGGGCAGTACGGAGTGCGAGTCCGGCGTCACGTAGGTGCCGTCCGCCTTGATGCCGAGGAAGTTGGACGTGGAGAACTCCTCCACGTACTTATGCTCCTTCGCGTCGAGGTAGAGCTCAACGGGCCAGCCCTCGCGCTTCGCCTTCTCGTGGGCGAAGAGGGACGCGGCGTAGTTGCCGCCCACCTTCACGTCGCCCATGCCGTGCGGCGCGGCGCGGTCCCAGTCGTCGAGGATCACGGCGCGGACGGGTTTGAGTCCGCCCTTGTAATACGCGCCCACGGGCATGACCATGATCATGAACGTGTATTCCTTCGCGGGGGCGACGCCGATCTGCGGGCCGGTGCCGATGAGGAGCGGGCGCAGGTAGAGCGAACCACCGGTGCCGTAGGGCGGCACGTACTCGATGTTGGCGGCCACGACCTTCTCGGCCGCCTCGATGAACATCTCCACGGGGACGGGCGGCATCACGCAGCGCTCGGCCGTGCGGTACATGCGCTTCGCGTTCTCGTCGGGACGGAAGATCACGACCTTCCCGTTCTCCTGGCGGAACGCCTTCATGCCCTCGAAGCACTCCTGACCGTAGTGCAGGCACGACGCGCCGATATGCATAGTTATGTAGGGCTCCTTCACGAACTCCGGCGCGCCCCACGCGCCGTCCTTCCACGTGTAGCGGATGTGGCAGTTCACGTCCGAGAACCCGAAACCCAGTTTTGACCATTCAATGTTTGGCATCTTTTTTCTCCTTGTCGGCTACATATTTTATCCCTTTTTCGCCGCGCGGGCAAACACTTTTTTGGGAACGCGGCATTGCCATACGCGGGGGCGATTTGGTATAATTCAATCCCAGCTTTCAAAGGAGAAAAGATAAATGACGAATACAAGAAGGTCGTTCATGAAGCAGATCGCTGCGGCGTCCTGCTTCTCCATCGCGCCCGCGCGGGTGCTTTTCGGCGCCGACACGCCGTCCAACCAGCTCACCCGTGCGCTGATCGGCTTCGGAGGCATCGCCCACTCCGAGAACCACCTCCCGTACAAGGGCTCGCGACTGATCGGTCTTTGCGACCCCGACCAGCTGCGCGTGAAGAGCGGCCTTGCCGAAGCCGAGAAGAAGGGCTGGGGCAAGATCAAGGGGTACAAAAACTTCATCGAACTGCTTGCAGACAAGGACGTGGACATCGTCCACATCTGCACGCCGCCGCACTGGCACGGCTGCATGAGCGTGATGGCCGCGAACGCCAACAAGGACATCTGGTGCGAGAAGCCCATGACGCGCACCGTCGGCGAGGGCAAGCGCGTGATGGAGGTCGTGAAGGCCAAGAAGCGCATCTTCCGTCTCAACACCTGGTTTCGTTTCCAAGGTAACTTCTACGGCTTCGGCACGACCGTGAAGCCGATCCGCCAGGTCGTCGAGAGCGGTCTTCTTGGCAAGGGCCCGATCAAGTGCACGTTCGGCGGCGGACAGGGCTTCAGCTGGAAGTTCTACTGGTCCGGCCGCGTTAACCTGCCCGTGCAGGCGGTGCCGAAGACGTTCGACTGGGACATGTGGCTCGGCCCTGCGCCGTGGAAACCCTACAACCGCCACCGCACGCACGGAACGTTCCGCGGCTACTGGGACTACGACGGCGGCGGCCTCGGCGACATGGCGCAGCACTACCTCGACCCGCTCCAGTATCTCCTCTGCAAGGACGACACGAGCCCGGTCAAGGTGGACTACATCGGCCCGAAGCAGCACCCCGACGTGGTCGGTCGCTTCGACCGCTTCGTACTCACCTACGCCGACGGCACCGAGGTCATCCTCGACGGCGACAACTCGCTCAAGGATGAGCCGCTCCTGCGCGGTTCCAACGGCGTGTGCGTGTACAAGAAGGCCAAGAACACCTCCACGCTCCGCATCAAGGACAACACTGGATGGTGGTCGGACGAGAAGGTGGTGAAGTTCCTCGCCGGGCTTCCCGAACCCGCGCCGCAGATCACAGACTTCATGGAGAGCGTGCGCACGCGCAAGCCGTTCGCACTCAACGAGACGAACGGGTTCCGCTCCTGCACGATGTTCAACCTCACGATCGTTGCCGAGCGTCTCGGCCGTGGGTTCCGTTTCGACCCAGTGACGCTACGCGCCGTCAACGACGAGGCCGCCGACCGCTTCCTCTACCAGTCCATGCGCCAGCCGTGGGCGAAGGAGATGTGGGGCTGAGGGAGAGTGTAAAGTGTAAAATGTAAAGTGTAAAGTTGAGGATTAAACCATGAAGAAGATCTTTATTGTTGTGGTGCTTGCGGCGATGACGTGCTTCGCGGCGGGCAAGAAGAAGGATGCCTACGACATCAAGCCCGGTGCGGCGAAGCCCACCGACGCGCCGGCGTCCGAGAAGTGGCAGGCGCAGAACAAGGCCAAGCTCGCGGAGGCCACGAAGGACGAGGTCCTCGCGGCGTTCGTGAAGGATGCGGCGTCCGCCGCCGCGCTTCTCGCCGAGGTGAAGCCTGGCTTCCAGACGTGTCCCGTGAAGGCGTTCCAGATCGCCGCCGTCACGCAGTACGTGATGTTGCCGGGTAAAGCTGGCCGCGCTCTCTGGACCGAACAGCTCCTCGCGTTCGCCGAGAAGGCGGAGCAACCTGATGTCAAGATGTTCTACATCGACCAGCTCCGCTGGTGCGGACTCAAGGCCCAGGCGGAGAAGGTCCGCGAACTGGGCAAGGCGTCCGGCAAGAAGTGCGTGCAGGAGTTCGCCGAGCAGGTTGCGACCGAGCTCAGCGGCGAAGCGATGTCCAAGATGCTTGGAAAGTAACGGGCCACGCGAGGCAGAAAAAACTCGTTGCCCCCTTGCATGGACAAGGAGAATGTGATACAATTACCGCGTGCTTGATAGATTAGATAGTAGCCAGTTTCCGTATTACGAGGAGCTTAGGCGAGACTTCAAGAATAAGTACAAACGTACGATTCTTGGAGATAGCGGGGGTATGCACATGAGCCCGTTTTTTGAATGAGGGCATTTGATTATGACAACGCTAGTCAGTCTTTTAGTTTGTGCGCTGGTTTTCATCGGTTTTATCACAAACGCCGTCCCGTGGACGTCTTTCAACTTCGGCACTCTTGTAGTTGACATACTTTATGTCTTGATAGGTGGCCTGTCTGTGCTGCGCATTCGCAGTGTTGACCGTGAACGGCTAAAAGCCATGCGCACGCCGTTGGTTCTATATGTTGTCTATTCTGCCTGGTGCCTATTCCTGATGTTTTACGGCGACAATTCATTTCGCGACCGGGTGATGGGATTTCGCAACAACGTGATCTATCCGGGCATCTGGATTCCTTTGGCGCTGTTGGGGCGTGCAGTCAGCTTCCGCCGCGTTGCCGCGATTATCTTCTACGGCGGTTTGGCCTCATGCGTTCTTGCGATTATACAGGCGTTCTTCAGTGCGGACATGCCAGAGTTGCTATTGACACTTCATGGAACCGACAAGCATTTCGGATTCTACGGAACGGACATCTTCCGGGTGACGGGAATCGTCGGCAACCCACTTGTATTCTCGGGCTTCAGTTCGTTCATGGTGTTGCTCGGGTATATGTTCTTGAGTTTCGAGGCCCGCCGCCGAGCCCGTTTTCTGATCTGGCTTCCGTTGATTGCCATGTACTACACCTATACCCGCACGTCCAATGTCGCGTTACTGCTTACGTGGGGATTTGCCTGGTGTATCTGGACGGCAATTCCGCTTTGGCGGCGTTTTGTCCGGATTGCCTTCGTTCTGGCTTTTCTCGTAATCATGCTTTTCGGTGGGTGTTTTGGACCTGAATTGTTCCGGCAGAGTTTCTTCTTTAGCCGGATGTCAGGTACGGAGCTTACGTCTCAGGGTTCCACTGAAGACCACATTGAGTCTGCGGTCAAGGGGCTTGCCGCCTGGGCGCAGCATCCGTTTTGCGGTATTGGTCTCGGCTCACAGGGGTATAGCGTAAAGGACCATACGGGGACATTCGGCGGCGATGGGGTCTATCTGGCGCTGTTGTTGGAGACTGGTGGCGTTGGTTTCATTTTGGCGTTTGCGATTTTGGGTTGGTTCCTGTGGCGCATGATGGTTCGTTTTGCGGCATCGCCGCGTGCGGGGCCGTCTTATCGGATGTACGGAGCTCTTCTGCTGACGGCTGGTTATTTTGCCATGTCCAGCATTCTTAACTCGGCTTTTACCGCACGTACCAATCTGTGCCTGTACTGGATTCTCGTAGGTGCCATGTTCTCGCGCCCGGCAGGTAAGATTAAGGATGACGATGGTCGGCGGGGAAATGTTTTGGGGCGGGTTCTGTCGGGTACTGGCGGATCGGATTTCTCCGTGGACGCCGAGGTGTCGGCGCCGTCTCGTTTTTTCCCGTCGTCGGCAAGTCTCATGGCCCTTGTGCGGACGGTAGTGAAGAATCGCAGTCTCTTTGCCCAGATGACGAAGCGAACTGTCGAGATGCGCTATCGCGGATCGGCGTTGGGGCTTGTCTGGAGTTTTGTGCAGCCGTTGATAATGTTATGCGTTTATACGTTCGTCTTTAGTGTCGTATTCAAATCGCGTTGGGGAGTTGACGTGTCTGTGGGAGACAGCAAGGGTGCGTTTGCCGTCATCATGTTCTGTGGCATGACGATGTTCAACCTTTTTGCCGAGGCGGTTAGCAACAGCTGTGGATGTATCACGGGCAATCCCAATCTGGTTAAAAAAGTCATTTTCCCCTTGGAGATATTGCCGATTACGCAAACTGCCACGACCTTCATCCTGGGTATTGCCTGGTTCGTGTTGTTATTCTTCGGAGCGTATTTCATCCTTGGTTTCATTGGATGGACGATGTTGCTTTTCCCATTGGTGGTGTTGCCGTTGTTTATATTCACACTAGGCATTGCCTATCTCGTTGCTTCGTTAGGTGTTTACGTTCGGGACACGCAGTATGTTATTGGCGTCGTTTTGCAAATCCTTTTTTTCGCTACGCCAATTTTCTACCCGATCAATGCCGTTCCCGAGCGATTCAGGATTGTCTTGGAGCTGAACCCTTTGACCGTGCTCATTGAGCAGGCCCGTAACGTCTTTCTCTACGGCAGGATGCCCAACTGGCAGTTCCTCGGCCTGGCGGCGTTAGTGTCGCTGATTGTCCTTCAGCTTGGATACTATTTCTTCTCCAAGACAAAGAGGGGGTTCGCAGATGTCCTCTGACGATGATATAGTCCTTTCTGTGAAGGACGTCTCGAAATGCTTCGAGATGTACGAGAAGCCTGTACATAGGCTCTACCAGACGCTTTGCGCGGGCAAGAAGAAATTCTATAAGGAATTCTGGGCTCTCAGGGATATCTCCTTTGATGTGCATCGCGGCGAATGCGTCGGCATCATCGGACGAAACGGCGCCGGCAAATCTACGCTTCTGCAGATTATCACTGGTACTCTTGCCCCTACTGGTGGATCGGTGTCTTTAAAAGGCCGTGTCGCGGCATTGCTGGAGTTGGGGTCAGGATTCAACCCAGAATTCACAGGGCGTGAAAACGTCTATTTGAATGGATCA
Source organism: uncultured Lentisphaerota bacterium (assembly GCA_946413265.1). Lineage (GTDB taxonomy): Bacteria > Verrucomicrobiota > Kiritimatiellia > RFP12 > UBA1067 > RUG572. The sequence continues at coordinate 35,807 of CAMKJU010000021.1, read as the reverse complement.
ATCCTAGGGTTGACGCATGAAGAGATAGATGCTCGTTATCAGGACATAATAGCATTCGCTGACATTGGAGATTTCATCTCTCAGCCTGTAAAGACGTATTCTTCAGGTATGATGGTGCGATTGGCCTTTGCGGTGAATGCCTTTGTTGACCCTGACGTTCTGATAGTTGATGAAGCGCTTGCCGTTGGCGATGTAGCATTTCAGGTAAAGTGCTACCAGAAGATGCGGTCTATCATTGCAAACAAGGAGAAATCGATAATCTTCGTCACGCATGACATGGGGACGGTAAAAAACTTTTGTTCTCGTGTGTATTGGCTTGACGGGGGGCGCATAAGGCAGGTCGGACGGCCGATAGATATTGTTGAGCAATATCTGGCGGCTATGCTTGGCCGGGATAATGCGCCGAAAAAGCTTCCTGCGGCGATGAAGGCCGCCGAGAATACCGGTGACGGGTCTGCTGGCGGTGCCTTTCAGCTGGTGGATGTAAACAAGTCTGCAATCTGCAATGGAGAGGGGGGCGCTCGCATAACTGGAGTAGGGTTGTTCGATAGTTCTGGAAACCTATTGCAGCTGATCGCTCAATCCTGCCCTGTAGTGCTGCGATTCTCCTTTGTCATGGAAAAGGATGCAGAGTCGCTTCATTGCGCATTCCAGGTGTTGGACAAGCAGGGTGTGGCGGTCATTGGTTCAAGTAATTCGATCCTTGAAAAGTCAATTGGCCCAGTGCGGGCTGGTGAAATGAAGACGGTCTCGTTCTCTTTTACGTTCCCGGAATTGGCGAACAACGATTACGTCGTGTTGCTTGCCGTGAATGAGGGAGACATTGACAGGAATGTGAGGTTGCAGAACATAGTCAATGCCTATACATTCAAATTTCATAGTTCATCATTGTTGCAGCGGCAGTTTGTGTTGTTCAAATTGACCGATTGTAAGGTCAGATTGGTCTAACGGGAGTTTGCTATGCAAAGCAAGATGACAGCGATAATTCCAGTGCGTGCGGGATCAACTCGGTTGAAGAACAAGAATATTGCGCCGTTTGCAGGCACAACACTGCTGGAGTATAAAATCAACCAGCTCAAGAAAGTGCCTGAGGTAGACGCGATTCTGGTTTCATCTGATTCAGACATGATGCTGGATCTTGCGCGTTCGGCTGGTGTTTTGACACACAAGAGGGCACCTGAATATTGTGACGAGAAGTCGAAAACCTTCGGGGAGGTGGTCGCTCACATTTGTTCCTATTGCGAGGGCGAAAACATCCTATGGGCGACCTGTACCAGCCCTTTGGTGACGCCAAAGCTCTATTCGGAAGCCATTGCCGTATATTATCGTGACGTGCCCGCAAAGGGAGATTCGCTTGCTTCGTTTGAGATGATCAAACGATTTTTGTGGGATGAAAAAGGCCCTGTGAATTACGAACTCGGGATTAAACATGTCCCATCCCAGCAACTGCCGCCGCTCTATATCGTCACGGACGGGATTCTCATCGCTCCGCGGCGCAAGATGATTGAATGGAATTATTTCCACGGGAGGAATCCTGTGCGGTTTATCATGGACAAACGGAGTTCGATAGATATTGATGACGGTCTTGACCTGCTCTGTGCTAGGGCATGGTTGCATGCCGAAGAGGACGAAACGGATATATATCCTTTTTCCAAGGGACGGATTTGATTGATGAATTCGCGCCAGAACTTGATGTCCATTGAACATCCTACGTATGCGGATCTTGTAGTCCCATACATAAGGATGTACAGGCCAGAACCCGTGTTGCCGTATTTCGAGGAATTGGCGGCGAAAAAGGACATCCGTACGGATTGGGAGAGTTTCTTTTGGCTGTATTATATCTGTCTGTTGCTTGGGGTCGGTCGGAGGGATCAGGCCATGCGTGTTCTGGGCGAATATGTGTCTGGAACAAATGGACTCGCGGGCATCTTCCGCTTCCCGGCCATTTCTGCGTTGGCATTGGAGATGGGGTTCGCAGATGAAGCTACTGGCAAGACTGCCGCTGTATTTGAGATTCTTGAGGAAGCGGAGCGCCGACGTGTCTTTGCGAACATGGTGTGTGGACGGCGTGTGGCGATAGTTGGCAATTCTCAATCAGAAGTGGGCAAGAAGTCAGGTGCTGCGATTGATGCCCACGACATTGTGATTCGGTTCAACAATTACATGCTGGATGGTTTCGAAGAGGACTATGGCACCAGAACTGACGTGTGGATCCGAGGGTTCGGTTTTGTAGAAGTTGAAGACAAGCTGGATAAGGAGAGTTTCGTTTACTCTGGAATCAGCGGAGACTATCATTACCATCCGATTTGTTCCAAAGAGCAGGCCGAACTCATATATCGTGATGTAGTTGTGCAGGGTCTATCCTGCTCATATTTCGACCCTTGGGGATATCGCAGGATGCATAGGACGTATTCTGGAGAGCCAACTACAGGTCTTGCCACCATATACTCATGCCTGCGATTTGGAGCCAAGTCAGTCGATTGCTTTGGTTTTTCATTCCAGGAGGCAGTGCCGTCCGCGTCGCACTATTTCTACCAGAAAGAGGACAAGGCGATGTATCGCGGCTTGACTACGGTTCACGATTTGTCTGGAGAGCAATTGTATTTGATGCGGTTGACGCGAGATCTTCGGTGGACGAAAGGGCGAATCCCGCATTTTATGAGGAAGCTTCTGGGGCCAGGAGAAATCTGGAAGAGATTCAATCCCAAACTGAAGACGAGGGCATAGCCAAGGAGTGGAATGGCTGCACATGTATGATTATCTAATTGTTGGAACTGGCCTATATGGCGCCGTTGTTGCCGATTCTCTCAAGAGGACTGGTAAGTCCGTGCTTGCCATAGACAGGCGTGGCCATATTGGCGGAAATTGTTATACGGAGAATGTCGACGGCATCAACGTGCACAAGTATGGCGCGCATATTTTTAGGACGTCGCGCAAGGATGTCTGGGATTATGTTCGCCGATTTGCCGATTTCAATCACTTCGTGAATAGTCCTATTGCCAATTACCATGGCAAGATCTACAATATGCCCTTCAACATGAATACGTTCAACCGTATCTGGGGGGTTGTCACGCCCGACGAGGCAAAGGCGAAAATCGACGAGCAACGGAAGGAAATCGTCGGGGAGCCGAGAAACCTTGAAGAGAAGGCCATCTCTCTTGTTGGAAGGGACGTGTACGAAATCCTCGTCCGCGAATATACGGAGAAGCAGTGGGGGCGTCCGTGCAGTGAACTTCCCGCCTCCATCATACGACGTCTGCCCGTTAGGCTGATATACGACAACAATTATTTCAACGATCCATATCAGGGCATACCGATCGGTGGCTACACGAGCATTATCAAAAAGATGCTGGACGGATGCGAAGTTCGCCTTGGGGTAGATTTTTTGAAAGAGGCAGGAACCCTGCGCGCACAGGCAAAACGTATCCTTTACACTGGGCCGATTGATGAGTTTTATGACTTCAGATTCGGTCCGTTGGAGTATCGCTCGTTGCGGTTCGAACACAAACGGATGGATGATACCGACAATTTCCAGGGAGTGGCAGTCGTGAATTACACTAGTAAAGACGAGCCATATACGCGTTCCATAGAGCACAAGCACTTCGAGTTTGGGCGGCAGCCATTTACGGTCGTCTCATACGAATATCCATTCGAATGGAGCCCCGGTGTCGAACCATATTACCCTGTCAATGACGAGAAGAACCAATCTCGCTACGAACAGTATCGCGCCTTGGCGGATTCCGATGGGCAGGTGTTTTTTGGTGGACGCCTTGGATTGTATCGATATACGGACATGCAGGATACTGTCATTACAGCATGGCAAATGATGGATAGGCTTAATCACTGAAAAAGGATTTTAAGATGAAGCGAAAGGACTGTGAAATGGAGCTTTCTTTGGCGGAGATTGCCAGCCAGATCGTAGGCAAGCATGTAATCGATAACGCCTGTGGAGAGGCGTGTTCACTGAAGTATGGCCCTGTTGTCATAGAGAACAAGGCGATCAGAGCCCTTCGGATTGTCCTGGAGGGGGAAATGTTTCGGAATGCAGGCGGCTGTTTGTTCATCAACGGACATGCCATGCCGTTGAATGGTGAGACGCTGATGCCACTTTTGCCTCCTGTCATTTTGAACATTGAATTAAAGGTGTTTGCAGATTCTGCCGTTCGTATTGACAAGTTGACGTTTCAGGAGCTTTACAATGACGAGGATTTGGTTGCAAGGTGCAAAACCGATGCCGATGTTCTTGTTGTGTGTCCCGCCTATCCATCTTCTGAAAATTTGTACATGTGTGCGTTTGCGCACACGAGGACGCGGTGGTATGTCGAACATGGACTGAATGTTCAAGTTGCAGTGATCAATGAAACGTGGTATCAGAAAAACTATCGGATTGACGGCGTCTCGGTTTTCTCGGGTAGTTACAGGGACTTGAAGTCTCTTCTGTCACGTAAGCAGTATAAGGTTATTGTAACCCATTTTGTGGATACCAAGTTGTACCAGATTTATGATGGATATATTTCAACGGAGCAGCTCATTTTTATATGCCATGGTGGTGATGTCCGGTTCCGGAAAATGGATAACATTTGCCGTGGCTATTTCACTGCGCCGCTTGAACACGCTGAGGACAATCCAGCTTACGACATTCGGGAGTACTGGTTGAAGAAGTTTGCCGTCAGGGATAATGTGGAGTGGGTGTTCGTTTCGGACTGGCTAAGAAAAAGCGCGGAAGAAATCAATGGCGTTTCATTTAGGCACAGTAAAGTAATTCATAACTTTATTGACAGCACTGTCTTTTCGTATCAACCGAAATCAGCGGACTGTCGCAAGAAGATAGTAATCGTAAGGAAGTTCGACAACACCCGACAACACTCCATCGATCAAAGTGTATTGGCGATATTGTCTCTTTCCAGGCGTGATTTCTTCTCTGACCTGACCATTGAAGTCTATGGAGATGGAGGCTTTTGGAAGGAATTGACGGCACCGCTTGCTCAGTTCAGAAACGTTCATTTGCACAACACTTTTGTTCCGAACCGATCCTTGCCGTCAATATACAGAGATTGTGGTATCTTGTTATTGCCGTCTCGTCACGATTCTCATGCTGTAGCAATGGGCGAAGGAGCTTCGGCTGGAATGGTCGTAGTGGGGTCTTCAGTGACTTCAAATCCATATTTCATGAATCAGGAGATGAATCATACGCTTGCGGATCCCGAGAATCCTGATGAACTTGCCGATATTATAGAACGGCTTTATAGAAATCCATCGGAGTTCATGGCCATCAGCGAGCGTCTGTCGCGCGAAACGCAGGCACGGTGTTCTGCCGAGCAAACGGTGCAGAAAGAGATTCAGCTGATCGAAAAGAAGATCGGGATGTTTTCGTCAACGCCAGGTTTTTCCGTGAATAGGTCCAAGAGTCCGATTCTGACGGTGGTTGTTCCCGCGTATAATGTCGAGGCCTATTTGGATAAAACGCTCTACTCTCTTTGCAACCATCGCAACATAGGCAAACTGGAGATTCTGGTTATCAATGATGGCTCTAAGGACGCAACTTCAGTCATTGCTAAAAAGTATGAGCAATATAGTGCAGGTATCGTTCGATTGATAGAAAAAGAAAATGGTGGGCATGGGTCGACGATCAATGTCGGCCTTAAGGAGGCCAAGGGGAAGTATTTTAGGATAATTGACGGCGATGACTGGGTTGACTCTGAGAATCTTGCGAAGCTGGTTGATTATCTGGAGGACAAGGATTATGATCTCGTATTGACGAAAGGCCGTTACGAATATGTCGAAAAGGCTGACATGGAGAATATAATAGACTATCCAATGCTAAATGAGGGCACAGTCTATCACTTTGACGATCTCCTTTACCCTGGGTACGGATTCCAGACGTACGGACCATTGCTGACGACGGGCAATTACCATACCGATTGTCTGAGACGGGCAGGGTTCAATCTTTCAGAAAAGAAACCTTACGTTGACATGGAATTCAATGCCTTTGCTCAACGTTATGTCGATACGGTCGTGTTTAAGGACCTTGATATTTACCGTTACCTGATTGGCCGAACGGGTCAGACGGTTTCACCTGGTTTTTGGAGGAAAAGGCATGGAGATCATCGTGCCATTATCTTCAATATCCTTGAGACTTTGGATCGTATGCCCGATTATTCCAAGTGGCGCCGCGTGGAATTTGTGTACAAGCATATTCTTGCTATGATGATTGATTCGCAAGTGTTCATGTACGACCAGTTGTGCATGTGGAACGAAATCGACAAGCTCCTGCAGAATTTGGCTAAATGGCCTGATGCGTGTAAGGCTGGCTTGGAATATATAGAAGCCAAGAACGGCGATTGCAAGTTTATTATGGAACACTACAAAACAGCCATTCGGCAGGGGCGGAAGGTTCCCTTGACGGGTGAAGGAGCTAGTGGCGTTTCAAATGTTAAGGCATGTTCAATAGTAATGGCATTCAAATTGCTGAGGAAAACCGTCAAGATGATTGTTCCTTATGGCTTGGTTCGGCTGTATCAACGAGTGTTTTGACATAAGTTACCATGAGAGTTTTTGTCGCTAGTTGGTTTTTCCCGCCGAATTCTTCGTCTGAAGGATTTGTTACGTATAAGCTTTTGAGGAATTCACGGCATCAATACGATGTGGTGTGTTCAACGAGCCATCAATGGGGGTATGCTGCGAATCTAGAGATTTCAGAGCCTAACATCAAAGTGATTAAGGTTGAGACGGAATCACTGGCTACATGGCAGAAGCAAGCGATAGAGATTTTCGAGCGTGAGCATCTCGCACATCCTTATTCGGTCTTGATGACGCGAAGCATGCCGCCAGAGGCGTTGTCCGTTGGTCTGGAAATCAAGCGCCGCCATCCGGAGGTGAAATGGATTGCTTCATTAGCCGATCCCGTGGGGAACAACCCATATAGCGTTTTGTGCATAGCGCAATGTCAGCCGGAGTCTGATGGCGTTAGCATGTTTATAGACGACCTGTCTAAAAAGTCGGCAGAATGGCGTCGGAGATGGGAGAGATCGGGCAACCTGACCATTTCGCTGGAAGCAAGGTTTAAAATGCTTCAAGAGGAATCGATGGGCAAGGCCGATGTCGTAATATGTCCCTCGGCCGCCCAGAGCCGTTATATGCAGAAGGGCTGCCCCTCAAGAAGATGCGAGGTTGTTCCGCATACGTTTGATGGGGCATTGTACACAATGGCGGAAGATTATGACACTGAGTTGCCGAGGGATCGTGTCAATCTGGTATATTTGGGTTATTCCGATCATATTCGGAGCCTGATGCCGGTCGTGAAGGCCCTCAAGGTAATTCGGGATGACTATCCCGAGTTGGCCGATCGCCTTTGTTTCCACATTTACGGAAACAATCCTTATGATCTTGCTGACTATGCGGAGTCCTTCCAGTTGCCGCACAACCTGATCCGTGTCCACGGCAACTGCTCCTACTGGCAAAGCCTCAAGGTTATGCGGTCGGCAGATTGGCTTGTCCATGTTGATGGGTTCTTCCCGGCGTTGTCGGAAACAGGCGGCAGTATCTTTTTTGCAGGCAAACTTGCCGACTACATGGGTACTTCCAAGCCTATCTTGGCTTTGACGGGGAAGGGATCTCCGGCAGATTCTATCGTGTCTAATTACGGCGGCGTGTCAATTGAACCTTGGGATAGTACGCGATTGTTAAGCCAGCTCAAAATCATAGCTCGAGGGGAAGCGAATATTGTAATCGATGAACTCTATAAGAGTAAGTATGATGCAAGGCGAGTGGCAGAAGATTTTGACGGCATGTTGGATTCTCTTTCTGACCAGATGGCGGAATCACCGGCAGAAAAAACAGTAATCTTCGGTAAGTCCCCAATGACAGATAAGCTGATGACGGTTTGCGTGCCTTGCTACAATGGGGCGAAAACACTGGAAAGGTGTCTGGATTCTTTGCTTGGTGTGGAGTCTCCGTCCGATCTTGACGTGATTGTTGTCGATGACGGGTCTAAAGACCGTTCAGCACAGATTGCCCGTGGATATGTTGAACGGTATCCTGGAGTAGTTCGTCTGGTTCGCAAGCCGAATGGTGGGCATGGCTCGGGAATCAACACGGGAATTGAGTATGCCGTCGGTCTCTATTTTCGTGTGCTAGATGCCGATGACTGGGTTGATTCCGAGTCGTTGTCCAGTGAACTTGCGTATATCCGCGATCACCGACAGAATGCGGCAGACGTTTGTTATTCGGAATATCGCCTGGTGGACTCCGTAACGGGTTTGGGCTCGCCGTGGTCGCAACCGGGGAAAGTGGAGTACGGTAGGCTTTACACTTTTGAAGAATTGGATGTTTCGACCGTGTATTTTACCATGGCCGGTACGGCATTCAGGACGGCTGTCCTTCGCGAAAGTGGTGTTCGTTGCCAAGAGCATCGCTTCTATACCGATTCTGAATACATTCTTAAGCCAATCCCATTTGTTAAGACGGCAGTCTTTCTCAAGAAGCCCGTTTATCGCTATTGGCGGGGGCAGGAGGGACAGAGCGTTTCGTTTGCTTCTTTTGTCCGAAATTATGAAGACCATTTTGCGACGATTAGGACGCTGATTGACTATTACAAGTCCACGAAAATGCCGCCTGCGCAGACAAAGTATTTCTATCGGCTCTTGAAAGAGCACTTGGTCACGCATTACCGCATTATGTTGGAGTTTGATACCGACAAGCAGCGTGGAAAAAGGCGTAAAGATGAATTTGATGCCTATCTTAAGAAATCAATGCCAGAACTCCTTTCTTGGATTCGGCTGCGTTCTGTAGTGCCAAAGCGTGTACGAGGTCTCTCAAAATTGTCTGTCTTGGGGTCGGCTAGGCGTCTGGTCAAGCGTTTCGTCAAGGGCGTGCTTCCTTACGGGGTAATTCGAATCTGGCAGAAACACAAGTATGGTATGTAAGAGGAGACGGTGACGCCATGAAGAATGTTTTGGTGGTTTTCGGGACGCGGCCTGAGGCAATAAAGATGGCCCCGGTGGTGAAAGCGTGCAGGGCACGCCCGGAGCTGGAGGTAAAGGTGTGCGTCACGGCGCAGCATCGGCAGATGCTCGATCAGGTGATGGACATTTTCGGCCTCACGGCGGACTTCGACCTTAACGTGATGGCTCCGAACCAAACCCTTGCCGATGTCACCTGCAAGGTCTTGAAGGGCATGGAAGGGGTGTTCGCCGAATGGAAGCCGGACATGATTCTCGTCCAGGGCGACACCACTACGGTAATGGCCGCAGCGATGTCCGCGTTCTACCATAAGATCGCAATTGGTCATGTGGAGGCGGGGTTGAGGACAGGGAACCTGTATTCACCATGGCCGGAAGAGGCCAATCGTCTGCTTGCCGGCTGTCTCGCCAACCAGCACTATGCGCCGACGCCGCGCTCTCGGGACAACCTACTGAAGGAGAACAAGGATCCAAAGACCGTATTCGTGACTGGCAACACGGTCATCGACGCGCTCCATGAGGCGGTGAAGATCATGGATGGAGACGAGGCGCTTAAGGCAAGACTCGCCGCGCAGTTCCCGTTTCTCGATTCCGCCAAGCGACTTGTGCTCGTGACGGGCCACCGCCGCGAAAACTTCGGCGACGGATTCATCCATATCTGCAACGCCATAAGGCGCGTTGCTGAGCGCCCAGATGTGCAGGTCGTCTATCCCATGCACATGAACCCGAATGTGCGCAAGCCGGTCAACGAGATTCTCGGCGGACTTTCGAACGTACATCTTATCGAGCCGCTAGACTACCTCTCGTTCCTGTACATGATGCGCCAGAGCTACCTAATCATGACTGACTCCGGCGGCGTACAGGAGGAGGCCCCGTCTCTCGGCAAGCCGGTGATTGTCATGCGCGACACGACCGAGCGCCCTGAGGCCGTTGAGGCGGGGACGGTCATCCTCGCGGGTACGGAGACCGACGCGATGGCCTCGGCGGCAGAGCGGCTGTTGGATGATCGTGATTTCTACGACAAGATGGCACGGGCGGTCAACCCGTACGGAGATGGGCTTGCGTCAAGGCGCATCGCCGAACTTGTCGCTACGGGGACGATGCAAACCTAATGCGCATTTTCTATCAGTCACCTGTTGCCCAAAATTGGATTCGCCAGCGCCCACATTTTATGGCAGAGGGGTTGGCTTCCTGCGGGCATCAGGTGTTCTGGTTTTACGCTGCGGCGTTTACGAAATGCCGTCTTCGGCGATTTGACAACGGTCACGGCTTGACTGGAATTGAGCTTCCAGTGTTGCCTTTCGCGTCTCGTTTCCGGTTGTTTGAATGGCTGAACCGGATGTGGGTTTCATGGTGGCTTAGGCATGTTCGGGCCGATGTTGTCATCGCAACCAATCCCGTAGCCTTGCCTTGGTTGCCAAGTCGTTTGGCAAAGACTCCCCATGTCTATGACTGCATGGACGTGCAGACGGCTTTCTTCACTGGACGTCGCCGTCGCCGAATGGTTGAGACAGAACGGGCGCTTGTCCATGATGCACGCGCGATTGTTGCCAGTTCCGATGTCATTCGAAGTAAGCTGGTTGACGATTACTCCCTGAAGAATACGGTGTTGACGGTAGTCCCCAACGGCATCCAACTGTCGGAATCCGAGTCGGTTACTGCGCCCGTTCAGGTAAGCCATCCGTCTATTGCCTATTTCGGCACCATTGCGCCGTGGTTTGATTGGGATGGCGTGAAGGATGCGGCCACCCGTCATCCAGAATGGCGGTTCGACCTCTTCGGGCCGTGTGACGGGAAGACGCCTGCGTTGCCGGCGAATGTGGTTCTGAGGGGGGGCATACCGCATGAGGCGGTAATGGCGCAGGCTCGTGCCGCAGATGTGCTGGTCATGCCATTCGTCCGCAACGAACTCATCGACGGAGTTGACCCAGTCAAGATGTACGAGTATCTGCGCACCGGACGGCCAATAGTCTCTTCATGGTGGCCGCTTCTTGAAAAGTTCAGGCAGTTTGGCGCTGTGAGGTTCTACGGCCAAGGAGCGTCTCTTTCCGACTGCCTTGCCGCAGCATTGGCCGGACCGCGAAGCTTCCCCGTCCCAGAGTCGTTTCTAGCGGAAAATTCGTGGGCGGAGCGAGTCAAGTCTCTGGAGGCCGTCATAGTGCAGAACGTGCCGAATCGGAAGGATGAGGCCGTATGATCGATGTATTGCTCGCGACGTATCGTCCGCAGGAGGCGATGTTGAAGGCGCAGGTCGAGTCGATCCGCGCGCAGACCGGTGTCGAGGTGAATCTCATTCGCCGAGAGGATACGGAAGGGTTGGGCGCTTGCGGCAATTTCAGCGCATTGCTGTCTGAGTCGCGAGCGGAGTACGTGGCGTTCTCGGATCAGGACGATGTATGGTTAAAGGACAAGCTGTCCAAATCACTTGCCAAGATGCGGGAGCTGGAGGCACTGCATGGCAAAGACATTCCTTTGCTTGTGTTCTGCGACGGATATGTGACTGATGCCGAACTGAACCGTAAGCCGGGGACTGTGCTGTCGCGGCAGCGCGTCAATATCGCGAAGGGACTTCGTTTCAATAGATTGCTCATGCAGAACTTTGTGGCCGGAAACGCAATGCTGTTCAACGCCGCTCTCCGCGAGAAGGCGGGCGTGGTTCCGCCGCGGGCGCTTATGCACGATGCGTGGCTGATTCTTGTTGCAGCCGCATTCGGGCACATCGGCTTTGTGAAAGAGCCTCTTTACCTCTACCGGCAGCACGGAGAAAACGTGCTGGGGACGACTGACCCCGGCTTGCGGCACTTCGGGAAACGGGCTCGCGAGGGCGTTGCGGCCTTTCGTGCGCGGTTGGCGGGAAATGCCGAGGAGGCGGCGGCATTCGTGGAGCGATTCGGCGTGGAATCTCCACCGTCGGCCAAGGCCCTTTCGACGTTTCCTTCGTGCGGTTGGTTGGAGCGTCGCTTCAGGATTGTCCGTCATGGACTGTTCAAGCAGGGGCTCCTGCGAAACCTTTCACTGCTTCTGTTCGCATGAAAAGAGCATATCTCATAGACAGGGACTCCGTGGGCGGCGGCATGGAGTACATCCGCCGCCAGATGGCCGCGCATCCGCAAGACGAGTCGCGCGTGTTCTTTTCATGCCGCGGCGAATGTGCGGCGCGGAAAATGAACGCCTGGGGGGCAGACGTGATTCACGCCAACCACCTGAGAGCGCTCGCGCAGCTTTTCCGCAATCCGTTCTCAAGGCCCAATGGCAAGGTGATCTTCACCGTCCACGGAATCCATCTCCGCAAATACGATTTTTTGCCAAGGTCATTTTCAAATCGGCTTCGGCGCGCGCTTCGTCTTTCCCTGGAACGCTGGCTCTACCGCAGATGCGACGAGCTGATCGCGCTCACGGAAACGGACGCGGCGGATATACAGCGGCTCTACGGTCCCGCGCTTCCTGTCGTCGTCGAACCGAATTCAGTTCGCGCAGTGGAGTTGCGGCAACCAGATGTGGCACTTCGCTACGCACCTGACGAGTTCGCGTTCGTCTGCATCGCACGTTTCGATTTTCAGAAGGGACAGGACATCCTGCTTCAGGCCATCGCCCGCGGTCAGGACCGCCTGCGGGCGCGCGGGCGTCGAACGCTTCTCATCGGCGGTGGTCAGATGCTGGATTCGATGATGCGTTTTGCAGAGGCGTCTGGAATCTCTGACCTCGTTGAGTTCGCCGGAGAAATCCCGGATGCAGGCGTCTACATGTTGTGCGGTGAAAAACTTGTTGCGCCTAGCCGTTGGGAGGGAATGCCGTATCTCCTTCTCGAGGCGGTTGCGCGCGGACGCTCCGTCATTGCCAGCGATTGCCCCGGCAACCGTGACGTCCTGAAAGACTACGCCTCTGCACGGCTTTTCAAGGTTGAGGACGCGGAAGGGCTTGCTGCGTTGATGGAGGAGGGCGCTTGATGAAGACGGCGTTGCTGCATTACTGGTTGACTAACCGTCGCGGAGGCGAGCAGGTCCTGTCTGCGCTGGGGCGCCTGTTGCCGGACGCCGACATCTACACGCATGCGTTCGGACAGAAAATGCGCACGCCTGGCGAGGACGGCGTGTGGGAAGGGCATCGCGTTCGGGAGACGTTCATCGCGCGTTTGCCGCTTGGCCGACGGAAACCGCAGGCGTATCTGCCGTTCATGCCACTAGCGACGCGCAGGATCGCGCTGGATGGATACGACCTGATCGTCTCCAGCGAGTCGGGCCCCATCAAGGGCATACGCAAGCCGAAGGGCGCGCGACATGTCTGCTACTGCCACACGCCCATGCGCTATCTTTGGGATCTGCACGACGAGTACTACCGCGACGCAGGTCCGTTGGGGAAGCTTGCAATGCGTCTCTTCACGCCGTACCTCCGGCGTGAGGATTTGAAGAGCGCAGAGTCGGTCGATACGTTTGTCGCTAACAGCGCGTTCGTCGCGGATCGGATCAAGCGCATCTATGGTCGTGATTCGACGGTCGTCTATCCTCCCGTGGACGTGGAGTTCTTCGGCGAGTGCGATCGGATCCCCGGCGACTACTACCTGTTCGCCGGTGCGCCCGTGAAGTACAAGCGGTTAGACCTCGCACGCGCGGCCTGCGCGCGGCTTGGCAGACACCTCGTCGTAGCTGGCGGCGGGGAATTCACCCGCGAAGACATGCGCGCGGCATACGCGGGCGCGCGGGCGCTGCTGTTCCCTGGCATGGAGGATTTCGGGATCGTGCCCGTAGAGGCACAGGCCGCAGGCACGCCCGTCATCGCCTACGGCGTGGGCGGGGCGCGCGAGACGGTAGTATCCGGCGAGACGGGACTGTTTTTCGCGGAGCAGACGGTTGATTCGCTCTGCGCCGCCATAGAAGAGTTCGAGAGCCACACATGGGCTCCCGAACGCTGCCGTGCTCAGGCCGCACGCTTCGCCCCGTCTGTTTTCAGCCGGAGCATGAATACGGTGCTGTATGGCCAATAAGTCATCACTCAAAAATAACTTGAACACTCCATCGAGTATTGTTCACAAATCTTCATTGCCAACATTGTTCACAAATCACAAATATCAATAATGGAGGGAGTCCCTCCTATTTGTATTGGTGGCAATGGTGACATTTGTGAACAATTGAGATTTGTGAACAATCGCAATTGTGCCTACAAGTGTGCAAGTTATTGTTGAGCAACGACTAGGCCAAGAGAGCCTTACGAATTGGCCATGTGTACGTTGAGCTGCGGGAACGGAATCGAGATGCCCTCGCGCTCGAACGCCTCTTTCACCGCCTGCTGTGCGCATGAGAACACAGCCCAGTAGTCCGCGCACGCCGCCCACGGGCGCACGTTGATCGTCACGGCGGAATCGCCGAGCGCGCCTACGGCCACTGTCGGCGCGGGGTCGGCCAGCACGCCAGGAACCTTCTTAAGTGCCTCGCGCGCCACTTCCACGGCCTTCGTGAGGTCGGTGCCGTAGGCGACGCCCACCACGGTGTCCACGCGGCGCTTGCCGAGCGCGCTGAAGTTCGTGATCGCGCTGCCCCAGACGGACGCGTTCGGCACCGTGATCTTCTTGTTGTCCGCCGTAGCAAGCACCGTGGCCATCATGTTGAGTTCGCTCACGGAACCTTCCACGCCGCCGGCGATGATGTAGTCGCCCACCTTGAACGGGTGGTTGAGCGCGATCATGAGTCCGCTTGCGAGGCTGCCGAGCGATTCCTTGAACGCGAAGCCCAGCACGACGCCGGTCACGCCGAGGCTCGCCACGAGCGGCCCCACGTCCACCCCGAGACGTCCCAGCGCTACGACGAACAGGATTGCCCAGCACGTCTTCGAGACGACGCTGCAGATGAAAGTGCGCAGAAGCTCGTCCACGCGCTTTGCCTTCGAGAGGGATTTCCTCACCGCCGCGACGATGCCCTTCACGACGAGTCCGCCTACGAGCAGGATCAGCACGGCCGCCAGTACGTTGACGGCCAGGTCAAGACCGTTTTCGGTCAACCAGGACGTCGCCTGCTTCAGGGCCGCCTGGCCCTCCGCCGCCTGCCGGCTCACGGTATCGACAAGCTTCGCACCTGCCGTCTGCGCTGCGCACGTGACAGCGTTTGTCGCGTTTGCCGCTGTTTCGACTACTTCGTTTGTCATTTCTTTTTTCTCCTTTTGTAGACCATCATGAGGTTGCGGCCTTTGAAGGCCAGGCATACCACAAGAAGCGCAAATACGGAAAGCAGTATCTCCGAACCGTCGACGAGTCCGTTGATTGGCATCGGGAGATTGCTCTTCAGAGACGGGAAGACGAGGCTCGCGAGGTTGAACAGCAGTACCGTCGCAGAAACGAACAGCACAGACCAGAAAAGCCATGTGCGCAGTGATGCGTTGAACGACGGCAGTTGCGCGGGCTTCGGTGCGGGCAACGTGGGCAGCGGCGGCAGAAGGGCGCCGTCCTGCTGTTTCGGCATGGTGTGCTGCACTTGGATCTTGCCGGACGCCGTACGCGGAAATGGCTCTTTGCGCGGGATGACGCGCTTGATGCGCTTGTGTACGGGAAGCTGTCGATTCAAGGAGTCGATCTGTCGCTTTACGGTATCTTCGGATACGACGGCGTAGACTTCAGCCACGATTTCGCGTATTGCGCCGTCTCCGTACACAACGGCCTCGTGTATGCCGGGAATGGAGAGGATTTTTTCCTCGAGTTCCTCCGGAGCCACCTTCTTGCCGGAGGAGAGCACGATCGTGCGAGAGGCGCGGCCCGTGATCCACACGTATCCGTCTTCGTCAATGCGGCCGATGTCCCCTGTCCGAAACCATCCGTCCGCATCAAGCACGTCTGCCGTGCGCTTAGGTTCCTTGTAGTAGCCCTTCAGCACGGCGGGGCCGCGCAGGAGAAGTTCGCCGTCCGGCGAGACCTTCGCCTCCATGCCGCCGAAGCCGTTACAGCACTTGCCCGCGCTGCCGGGTCGGGGATCGTCCACGGGAGCAAGGGAGTAGAGCGAAGTCGTCTCCGTAAGCCCGTAGCCGCCGAGCGGGCGTATGCCGAGCGACAGTAACCTTTCGTATGTGCGGCGCGCGAGCGGCGCGCCGCCCACGAGGATCCAGTCGATCGGCGTGCCGAGCACGATCTCCGCCGATGGACCGTGCTGGGCGATCTTGTTGGCGAGGATGTCCGCAAGCGCGGGCACGAGAAAGAGGTAGTTCGCGCGGAAGCGCGCCACCGCGTCGTAGATGCGGCGGAAGTCGGGGCACACGCCGAGCGACACGCCGTGCGCGAGCATCGAGTAGGTGGTGCAGAGTCCGAAAATGTGGTAGAGCGGCAGCAGCATGAGCGAGCGCGAGCCGGGCTGGAAGCCGAAGGCCGTCTGGGCGAACTCCGAGAACGTGCGGATGCCGCGCAGCGTCAGCTCCGCGCCGCGTGGCTTGGACGTGGTGCCGCTGGTGAACACGATCATCGCCGTCTCGTCCTCGTTGCGCGGCGGGAGGTCGAACACGCTGTCGTCGCCCATGTCGAGCGCCGCGCGTGCGAGGGCCATCAGCTCGTCCGCCTTGTGCGATCCGAACCCGCCCACCACGAGGCCGGGCAGCAGGCGCTCCACTTCACGCGCCTTCTCCACGTAGAGCGCGCTGTGGACGAGGTACGTGGCACCGGTGAAGGCGAGGCGGTCCACGATCTCCTGCGCGGAAAGGTTTACCTCAAGCGGCACCACCGTGACGCCGGCGAAGAGTCCTGCCGCGTGCGCCGTGATCCACTCGTATGAGTTTTCGCCGAGGAGGCCCACCACCGCACCGGGGGCGTAGTGTTCCACGATCCATGCGATCTCCTCGATGTCCTCGGAGAACTCGCGCCAGGTGATGGGCACGGAACGGTCGCCGGCTGCGATCAGGAATGCCGGCTCGTCCGGGCGCTCGTCCCGGTTCTGTCGGAATTGCTCCAGCAATGTTGTTGTGCGTGTCATATATGCATTGGCCTAAATGGGGCGTGCGAATAGTATACCATACTTTCCACGCATCTTGACTATAACTTCCTTGTGATTTGTGATTTGCAGGGTGGAATGCGGAACTAAACGCACCGGTTTCGGTGCGGTTACTTTTGCAATGAGGAGAGCAAAAAGGACTGAAAGGTGCGAATTTTCTCCCGCGCAGGGGCGTGGGTTTGTGATATACTATGCCGCGATGGAAAAAGCAAATGACCGAACTTGACAGAAAGCTTGCGAAAGCGGCGCGCGAGTGCAGCGCAGAGGCGGTCCGCGAGACATGGGCGGCGGGCCGGCCGATTTGCATTCTCGTCGGGCGCCGCGTCGTGCTGCGCTGGGAGGATGGTCGAGAGGAACTGGTGGAGGAGCTTCCGGAGGAGCCTCGGCAGTCGTGACGAAGAGGTTTAGAATGGTCGCGGGGCCGAACGGCTCCGGCAAGTCCACCCTCGTAAGGTGGCTTGAGCGCGACTATGCCGTGAACTTCTACACGCGGCTCAATGCGGACGAGGTGTTCGCCGAAGTGCGGCGCACGCATACGCATCTCGCGCCGTTTCCCATCGAAGGCACCGCGCTCGCCGCTTACGCCGCAGGAACGGACTATGCAGAGGTCGAAAAGGCACGGTTCGCGTCCGGTGAGATTTACGTCGACTCCGATTGCGTGAGGTTCCGCACGGAGGAGTCCGTCAATTCATATACGGTCGCCCTGCTTGTGAACTTCCTTCAAGACGAATGCATAAATCGGGGAGTCAGTTTTTCGCAGGAGACGGTTTTCTCGCATCCGTCGAAAGTGGCGGCACTGGAAAAGGCAGCCGCTGCCGGATTCCGCAACTATCTCTACTTCGTGGCGACAGACAGCCCGGCGGTGAACGCCCGGCGGGTCGCCGAACGCTATGCCAGGGGCGGACACGATGTCCCGCCCGCAAAGATCGCCGCCCGTTACGCCCGCTCGCTCGCGAATCTGCCTGCGGCAGTGCCGCATCTCCATCGGGCGTTCTTCTTCGACAATTCCGGGCCGGAGATGCTGTATCTCGGCAACTGGTCGAGGGACGACGGGTTTGAAATTGCCTTTCAGGACGCCGCGTTGCCAATTTGGTTTCGCCGTGCAACTGAAGCGCTTTGACAATTCTTTTTTCAAAAAGGAGGAAAACCATGGCAACACGAAAAACTCTTTACGTGAAACTCGCAAAGACATGCCTCGTTGCCGCTGTCGCCGCAGGCGCGACTTTCGCCGCGGGCGCGGCGGATGCGAGCGGCATCTCGTTCAAGGTCACGGGCGTCACCGTGGTGGACGAAACGCAGGAAGACAGGGCCGAGATCAAATACCTGCCGCCCGATACGCGCGTCGTCGTTCCGTCGGCCAGGCACTTTGCGCTGTTTCGCGTCGAGTATGACGTGCCGGCGAACATGAACGCGTGCATCTTCCTCGAAGAGAACTGCGACACAGCCAGACTCGGTCTCGGTTTCCGCACGGGCGCATCCGGTCTCTATAAAGGCACCGGCACCGTGGCAAAGCCTCTTGGCCTGGATAGCGAGGTGTATGACAAGGGCGTCTTGCTGAAGTCAGTCCGGTTGTCGGCGGAGATTGAAGGAAATGACGGCGAGGAGGCGAAGCTGGTCTATGTCTGCGACGCGCCGGTCAATGTCCTGTTCGCAAAGGATGGCGACAAGAAGACGGACGGCTTCTCTGTGCTGGAACCCCTGCCTCCTCCGCCCGCCAAGTCCATTTCGCTCCTGCCGGGGTGGACGGAGGACTTCAAGGCGGCGAAAGCCCGGGCTGCGAAGGAAGGGAAGTTCGTCCTCGCCTACTTCCTCAACTCACGTCCGAACAAGGAAGGCAAGGCAATGAAAGTCCTGGACCATGAGGTGCTGGGTTCAGAGGAGTTCCTGAAAAGGGCTGGCGTGTCGTACGTTTGCTACATGGCTGAACTTTACAAGCCCAGCCAGTCGTGGATGGCGAGAGACAATATTAGGTTTGCGGTCAACTATGCCGGGCGGAAGAGTGTATTCACTCCGCCGGAAATGGCGATCATCCATCCCGATGGCTCTCGCGTGGCTCTTTTGGACAGGGACGGCTGGGCAGGCGGCGTCGATGGCTATCTCGCAAAAATCGAAAAGGGGTGCAAGGCCGGCCTTGCAAAACACGAAAGGGAGGAGAAGGCGCGTAAGGCCGCGGCGAAGAAGGTTCCGCCGAAGACCGATGCGACCTCGACCCCCGCCGGCTTCACCGACAACCTCGACGAGGCGCTCGCCAAGGCGAAGGCCGAGGGCAAGCTCGTCTACGCCTGCTTCTCCGGCAGCGACTGGTGTTACTGGTGCAAGAAGCTGGAGAAGGAAGTCTTGTCCGATCCGCTGTTCGTGGCGGGCGTGATGGACGACTACGTTCTCGTGTTCATCGATTCGCCGGAGAACAAGGTCCTCCTCTCGGACCACGCGAAAGCCGTTAACGAAAAGCTGACGAAGAAATACGGCATCAGGGGCTTTCCCACGGCGCTCATCCTCGACGGCAACGGCAAGAAGATCGGCAAGACCGGCTACCGCCAGGGCGGCGCGGCGGAATATGTAAAGCATCTCAAGAGCTTCCGGAAAAAGTAAGTGAGGAGACGATGTTGAATGTGAAACTGTGGAAATGTGGAAATATGAAATTATGGGAATATGGAAATGTTGCCAGTGTTGCCAATGCCCAATGCCAATTGGGAATTGGCAACATTGGCATTGGCAACATGGCAGTAGGGCACAGATTGTCATAAATCAACAATTCGTGCCCTTTAGAGGTTGACAGGACGCGCTCCTTTTGATAGAATCTCCTTGTACATTTCTTGGAGAAGAGGAAGGTTGATGCGATGAAGTCGAAATCACGGTTCATAGGTCGCGCAAAGGAGCTGGCGGTTCTTTCCGGGTTGTGGGAGAAACGCACGTCGTCGTTTGTTGTCTGCCGCGGGCGCCGTCGCATTGGCAAGTCCACGCTGATCGAGGAGTTCGCGTCGCGCAGCGGATGCCGGTTCATTGAAATCAGCGGTCTCCCTCCCGACGAGAAGATGACAAACCAGCGTCAGCTGGATTCGTTCTGCGAGCGCCTTTCTATGCAGACGGGGCGGACGCGAGGTTCGGCGGAGAGCTGGCAGCAGGCCTTTGCGCTCCTTGCGGACGCCGTTCGCGGGCGGGCGAGGACAGTCGTTCTGCTGGACGAGATTTCATGGATGGGCAAATACGATCCCTCTTTCCCCGGCGAGTTGAAGAACCTCTGGGACCTGTCCCTCTCCAAAAGGGATAACCTGGTGTTCTTCGTCTGCGGCAGCGTGTCCGCCTGGATTCAGCGCAACATACTCAACAACACGGGTTTCGTCGGGCGGATTTCAATTGAGTTCGTGTTGGAGGAGATGCGGCTTGACGACTGCGTCGGATTCTGGGGACGCGCCGCGAGGCATCTTGACTGCGGGGAGTTCTTCGACGTCCTTTCCGTGACGGGCGCGGTTCCGCGATATCTCGAGGAAATCAATCCGAGGCTTTCGGCGGACGAGAATGTCCGTCGGCTGAGTTTCACGTCGGGTGGCTACCTCTTCAGCGACTTCGACAGGATATTCAACGACGTATTCGGGGAGTCGCATGCAGTCAAGCGGAAGATCATGTTTTCGCTTCGCTGCGGCCCGAGGACGGTGAGCGAGATTTCACAGGACGTCGGGATGGTGAAGAACGGACATGTTTCGGAACATCTGGACGAATTGGAGAAGGCGGGGTTCATAGCCTGCGACGCCGGTGTCAACCCCGAGACCGGCGCAAAGGCGCTGGCGTTGCGCTATCGCATCAAGGACAACTACTCACGCTTTTACCTGCGTTATGTAGAGCCGCATCGCGAGGCGATTCTGAAGGGAGTCTATGCCGCTCCTCCGCTTGCCGAACTTCCCGAATGGGACGCGATAATGGGTCTTCAGTTCGAGAGCCTCATGCTGAACCATCTGCCCGAGTTCTACGAAAGGCTCGGACTTGATCGGGCGAGGGTGATTTCCATCGCTCCATACAGGAGGGCGGCATCGGTGCGAAACGGGCCTGGCGTGCAGATAGATCTTCTCATCCAGACGCCCAAGACCTATTATGTCGTGGAGGTGAAGCGCAAGCGAAGGATTGGAGTCGCTGTCGTGAAGGAGGTTGAAGAAAAGGTGTCGCGGCTTCGTGTGCGCAGGGGAGTGTCTGTTCGCACGGCCCTTGTCTATCAGGGACAACTTGACCCGCAGATTCGCGAAGATGGTTATTTCTCCGCTCTTATCGACGCAGAAGAGCTTTTGAAATTGCGCTGATCCTGTGCTGTCTCATCAACTAAACCAAAAACCGCCAATGAAAAAGAATACTACTGCTGTGTTTGCTGCCGGGCTGTGCCTGGCGAGTATCGCCGTCTCCGCCGGACCGAAGGCGGAGGACTTCAAGGTCAGGCTGACGGCGGTTGCCGTTGCGGACGCGGGAAAAGACGAGCTGAAGACAAAACGGTTTCCGCCTGAGACGCGCATCGTCGTCACGCCGGGGAATCTCGCCGTGTTCAACCTCGAATACGACTTCCCCACCAACGTGAAGGCGAGGCTGTTCCTCGAACCAAATTTCAAGGTGTCCCAACTTGGCGAGGATCCATTCGGCACAAGCGGGTCTGGACTTTTGTCCGGTAAGGGATCGATCACAAAGATCATCATTCTCGGCGCAGGCGGCGCAGAGCCGTACGAGAAGGATTTGCTGCTCAAGTCGGTCAGGATCAGCGGCGAGCTTGAGGCCGAGGAGGGCGCGCCGCGAAACAACACGTTCTTCATCTGCGACGCGTCGGTAAATGTCCTCTTTGCAAACAAGGCGGACAGCGACGGTAAGGGTGCGGTAGTCCTTTCTTCGAAGCCCTCGCCCACGCCGGACCCGAAACTTGGCGTCGTGCCGTTCGACAAGAACGCGAAGCCGGAGTCGTCTACACCGAAGGGGTTCACAGACAACTTCGATGAGGCGCTCGCCAAGGCGAAGGCCGAGGGCAAACTCGTCTACGCCTGCTTCTCCGGCAGCGACTGGTGCTACTGGTGCAAGAAGCTGGAAGAGGAGGTGTTGTCCGACCCGGTGTTCGTGGCGGGAGTGATGAACGACTACGTCCTCGTGTTCATCGATTCGCCTGAGAACAAGGCGCTTCTCTCGGACCACGCCAAGGCCGAAAACGAGAAGCTGA
Organism: uncultured Lentisphaerota bacterium; assembly: GCA_946413265.1. Lineage (GTDB taxonomy): Bacteria > Verrucomicrobiota > Kiritimatiellia > RFP12 > UBA1067 > RUG572. The sequence goes on along the minus strand of CAMKJU010000021.1, from coordinate 13,704 downwards.
CGAAGAAATACGGCATCAGGGGCTTCCCCACGGCGCTCATCCTCGATGGCAACGGCAACAGGATCGGCAAGACCGGCTACCGCCAGGGCGGCGCGGCGGAATACGTGAAGCACCTCATGAGCTTCCGGAAAAAGTAAGAGAGCCCGCCGCCTACGCTTCACGTAGGAGTCAACATGATGATAACTTTGATTGCTTTCGCTGCTGGGAGATTAGGAGACTAGGAGTTTCGGAGAAAATTGTAAAAATCCTCCAAGCCTCCTAAACTCCAAAACTCCCAGTAGCGAAAGCAAATAAGATAAGTCCAAAGGAAGTTATAGGCAAGGCGATGTGAATGTGGAAATGTTGCCAGTGTTGCCAATACCAATGCCCAATACCAATTGGAAATTGGCAACATTGGCATTGGCAACATTTCCACATTGGCAACATTCAATAACCTCGGCAGTTAGAGAGAAGGCGTAATGCTCTATTAGGTGACAAAACCTGGGGTGTAACTTGCTCAATTTCGTGACAAATACAGAGGTGCAACTATGCTTATTTCGTGACAGGTCAATTGACGGGCAAGGATGGTTTTGGTATGATATGCGCCGAAAAGAGAAAATGTCATGGAAAATTCGACGATAGAGTTTGAGCGTAAGGCGTACCATGAATTTCTCGACTGGAAGGCGAAACTTGCAGGCAAGATCGCATACAACTCGACCGATCCAAGCGTGGGGCTGGAGTTGAATCTTGAGAGTTCGCTTTTCAAGTGCTATTTCGCAGACACGGGACTGCTGGTGTCGCAGTCGATGACGGGCGAGAAGGAAATTGACGGACGAGTGTTGAGGGGAATCTTGTACGACAAGCTCGGCATCAACGAGGGAATGTTCTTTGAGAACTACGTCGCCCAGGCGCTTGTCTCGGCGGGACACGAACTGCTCTTCCACTCGAAGACGAATCCGAAGATGGAGATTGACTTCCTGATTCGTCGTGGAATAAAGACATGTCCGATTGAAGCGAAGAGCGCGGCCTGTAGACGCCATGCCTCGCTCGACGCCCTGATAGAAAGATGCCGAGGAAAGCTTGGTGACAAGTACGTCGTATGCACGGAGGATTATCATGAAGAGGGCGGCATCACCTATTTGCCGTTCTACATGGCGCACTGTCTGTGATTGCCGAACAGCCTTCAATGCCAATTGGAAATTGGCAACATTGGCATTGGCAACATTTCCACATTGGCAACATTCAATAACTTCCGATCATAAAGCTGGTGTAAAGATGAAAAGACTATCCGTCATTTTGTTTGCCGTTGTCCTTTCCTCCGTCTCATTCGGAGAGATCCGGTATTGCGAGAAGGGGACGAAAAATGAACATTCGCACTTCTCGAGCCACGATGTTCCCTTGGCGAAGGGCGTGCGCGTGAAGCAGAAGGGGCCCGTCGGCTACTCCTGCAAGACGAACGACCATCCGCTTGTGGTCTGGTCCCGGTCGTTCAACGGCTGGCGGGTCGACTTCTCCATCGACGTCCGTCCGATCGACAGGAAAAAGTCGGACCTCTACGTCAAGTGGATCAAGGCCGAGCAGATCAAGGGCGAAAGCGCGCAGATGTCCGTTGGCGGGGACTGGAAGGAAGAGGCCCACTGTGTCATGGCTCTCGGAAACGTCATGGTCGTGGCGGCGGACTTGACGAGCGAGAAGAAACGCGCCTGGCGCCATCTGTCTGCAATTCCCGCCGAAGGCGGCATGGTCGTGCTGGTCGATTTCTGCGTGCAGGCCGGGAGCGTGGCCGCCGCGAAGAAGCATGCGACTGAAGGCTGCAACGAGATCGCGCGCGCCTTGTCCAATTTCGAGCTGCTCAACCCTCTCGTCAAGAAGGTCAACAAGAGCACGGCGACTGCCTGGTTCGTCACGCCGACCCATCTCGTGACCTGTGCCCACTGCGCAAAGGAAGGAGAGAAGTTCTGGTTCATGGACACGAATGAGAGGCGCGTGGACCTGAAGCTCGTGGGACGCGACGCGAAGAATGACGTGGCGCTGCTGGAGGTGGTCGACCCGAAATGGCGCAGCCCGGTGTCGCTGTCCGTGGCGCGGGGGATCCCGCGTCTTGCAGAGGAGGTCTGGGTGCTCGGTTATCCGATCCCGAAAACGCTTGGCCGCTCGATCAAGTACGGAGAGGGCGTTGTGAGCGCCCATGAGGGAATGCAGGGAGATGCGAAGGAGTTCTCCGTGACGGCGCCCATTCGTCCCGGTTCGAGCGGTGGACCCGTGTTCGACGCCTCGGGCAGGGTGTGCGGAATCATGTCATCCACGCTGAAGGCGCAGTTGATCTTGAAACTGCACGGACATGTTGCGCCCGAATCGAACTTCGCGGTGAAAGTCCAGTATGTCCGGGACCTTCTCAAGAAACACGGAGTGTCCTGCGAAGAGGCGGAAGCACGTCCCCTGCCCAAAGGTCGTGCAGACGCCGTGGAGTCTGCTACGAAGGCCGTGGTCTTGCTCAACAGCGCTTCGTCGGTCAATTGACGGGCAAGCCTGAAGCCGTTTTGTCCGCACAGGGGCGAGGTGTTTTGATATACTATGCCCAGTGGAAAAGACAAGGCCCATACTCTACGGCGTGGCGGACTACGCGCAGATCAGGAAGAAGAACGCCTGGTTCGTGGACCGCACCGCGAAAATACGCGACCTCGAGCAGACCGCGTATGCGGTGTTTCTGCGTCCGCGCTGCCTCGGCGAGGCGGCCCTACCACTGGGACAACGGGCGTCCCGCCCGTTGCGCTCCACCGGCTCGTCCTCGTGTTCCACGGAGGCGTGTGCGTGCTGAGCGAAGAGGTTTAACGAAGAGCCCTTGAGGCAAATGAAAGGAATATATGGCAAAGCGAGGTTTGTTGACGGTAGTCGTGCTGCTTCCGATTTTGGTTGGTGCGATGGAGGTCGTGTCTCTGGATGGTCTATGGGATTTTTCGTTTGCTGAGGGCGCGGCGATTTCAGGAGCGACATGCGCGTTCGCCGCGTCGGACAAGATGCCCGTTCCCTGTTGCTTCGACCTGACGCCGCGCTACTACATGAAACGCGGCACGGCGCACTATCGCCGCGAATTTGAGATCGGGCGCGATGTTCCGGGCGCGTATCTCAAGGTGAAGGGCATGGGCATTCGCGCGCGGTTCTGGTTAGACGGACGCGAAATCGGGTTGTCCAAGCTTGCGTTCTCTGAATTGGAGTTTGCGACGGGACCGCTCAAGGCGGGGCGCCACACGCTTGTCGCCGCACTCGACAACCGTCTCTTCACCGCAAGCAACGAAATGTTCCAGCCGTACTACGACTATCTCGGTTCCGGCGGATTCTACCACGGCGTGGAACTGCGTCTTCAGAATCTGGAGACGGAACTCGACCGCCTCTACGTGCGCAACCGCGACTACAAGACGGGAAAGGTTGAAATCGCGCTGAGGATGCGGCGTGCGGCTGATGGTTCGGACGTGTTGCCGGACACGGTGGAGGCACGGGTTTCGTTCGACGGCGCGGCGGCGAAGACGGTGCGCTTCGAGAAGGGACGCGCCACGCTGAACGTGCCGGGATTCAAGTTGTGGAGTCCGTCCGCGCCGAACCTCCACCGTGTGCGCGTGTCGGTTCCCGGCAGGGGTTCGGCTGATGCGCGCTTCGGCGTGCGCGAGTTCAAGTGCGCGAAGGGGAAGTTCTGGCTCAACGGAGAGTCGGTGTTCCTCAAGGGCGTGAACCGGCACGATTCCGACGCTGCGGACGGCTATGCGACATCCCGTCAGTCGATGTGGCGCGACCTGATGCTCATCAAGGGGCTGGGGGCGAACTTCGTTCGCACGTCGCACTACACGCCAAGCGAGGAATTCCTCGATCTCTGCGACGAGGCGGGCGTTCTCGTGTGGGAGGAGACGCTGGGCTGGCAGAACAAGGCGGACCAGATGTCCAATCCAGAATACATCGCGCTGTCGCTTGAACAAGCACGGCTCATGGCGCGGAAGTCGATCAACCATCCGTCCGTCGTCATCGACGCGTTCCTCAACGAGTTCAACTCGCGGACGAAGGAGGGCCGTGCGCTCGCGAACCTCCTGGTCGATGCGCTCCATGCCGAGAATACGGGGCGTCCCGTCTCGTACGCCACCAGCCGCTACGACAAGGAAATCGCGAACGAGCGGACGGACTTCATCGCCTACAACCTCTATCCGTCCTGGCACCAGGACATCGGCACGGCCACGACGCCGGAGAGCCTTTCGCAGACCGTGCGCGAACGACTCGGCGCCGTGGCGCGGATTTTCCGCGAACGGCACGGTCCCGACAAGCCGATCATGATCGGCGAGACGGGATGCTATTCGCTGTACGGCTGCCACGATCCGGCGGGCGCGCAGTGGAGCGAGGAGTTCCAGGCCGAATACCTTGGCAACTCGGTGGACTTCGCCATAAAGGACAAGATCGTGCAGGGCGTGGCCGTGTGGCAGTTCTGCGATTCGCGCACATGGTTCCGCGGCGGGGCGGACATCCGCATGCGTCCCCTCGGCCAGAACAAGGCCGGAATCTTCGACATCTACCGCCGAGAGAAACTGGCGGCGAAGAAGGTGCGAGAGCTTTTCACGGCAAAATAAACAGCAAAGGAGATAATGATGAAACGAACGATAGCAATAACAACGGCGCTTCTCTGCGGCATTTGCGCGGCAGATATTGTGCAGGACTTCCGCGTGCCGCAGGGCGCGGTGCGGGAGAACACTGGGCCGCTCTTCTGGCTGCACGGAACCGAGACGGAGGCGCGGCTCCGGGAGATGGTCGGACGCGTGGCCGAAAGCGGACAGGGCATCCTTACGATCGAGTCGCGTCCGCATATCGACTGGATGCGCGCCGGCTGGTGGCGCGACGTGGACATCGTCCTCGACGAGTGCAAGAAGCGCGGCGTAAAGATGATGGTGTTCGACGACTACTGGTGGCCGAGCCAGGGCATGGGCGGCAAGTACCCCATCCCGGAGAAGTACCAGTGCCGCGACATCAAGGCCGCGGTCTACGCGAAAGGCGTTGCGCCCGACAAGGTGGAGAACGAAATCTGCCGCATCGCCGCGACCGAGACGAAGAAGGGCTTCTTCAGGTTGGGCCCGGACGGCGACAAGACGATCGTGTATTCCTGGCACGTGCCGTCGAAGGGACGAGTGCAGGGACTCGGCGGTTCGCAGGGACGTTTCGCGTATGTGAACGGTCTGGACGAAGAGGCGGTGGACTGGTTCCTCGCCAACTTCTACCAGCCTTACTACGACCGCTACCGGTCTTCCTTCGAGGACGGCACGATCCCCGGCTTCTTCTTCGACGAGCCCGAGACGATGGGCGTGTGGGGGCCTGCGCTCGAAAGGGAGCTGGTGGCGCGTGGCGAGAACATTGGCGAGCTGCTGACGGCGTTCAAGTTCAAGCTCGCTGATCCCGAGGCGCAGGCGCGCGCGATCTACCGCTACCACGACGCGCGCGCCGAGGTGTGGGGGCGCACGATGTACGGACGCCAGAGCGCGTGGTGCCGGAAGCACGGCGTGTTCTCCAGCGGACACTTCATGGAGCACGCCGGCTGCTTCTACAGTCTCGCGATGTCCGGCGGCAACGTGATGCAGCTCATGAAGTACGTGGAGGTGCCGGGCGTCGACCTCGTTTGCCGCCAGTATTATCCGCACCAGCGCGAGGACAGACGGCGCCAGATCGACTTCGGACAGATGCCGAAGTACGCCTCCTCGGTCGCGCACGTCTACAACCGCCACAACGGCAAGAACTGGTGCGAGATCTTCGGTGCGTACGGCCAGGACATCACCTACCCGCAGATGAAGTGGCTGTGTGACTGGCACCAATACCAGGGCTGCTACTACATGATTCCGCACTCGTTCAACCCGAAGGCGCCGTACGACACGGACTGTCCCCCGTACTTCTACAACGGTGGCAAGGAGCCGCGCTATCCGCTCTTCCGCGTGTGGGCCGACTACAACAACCGCTGCGCCAAGTTGCTGTCGGACGGCGAACATGTGTGCGCAATCGCGCAGTGCGTCCCGGGCCTGAGCGGCCACGTGGGCAAGATGATCCGCCCCGAGATGTTCGCGTTCGCGATCCAGGACGCGCAGCTTGACAGCGACTGGATGCTTTACGATGCGGTGGAGAGCGCCCGCTTCGGCACGAACCCCCGCACGGGGCGTCCCGCGCTCCGTACGACGAACGGCAAAGAGTGGTACGACATCCTCACGCTCCCCGCGACGGAGTACGTGCCGTTCGCGGTGCTTGAGAAGGCGCTTGCCTTCGCGAAGGTCGGCGGCGTGGTGGTGGGCTACGGCATCAAGCCGTGCAACACGCCCACGCGCGGCAAGACGTCCAATGACGTGAAGCGCGTGGTCGATGCGATCTTCGCGCAGCCGACGGCGATCTTCATCGAGGGCGAACCCAATGGCGAACAGCTCCGTGCCGCGCTTGCGAAGAACTATCCGGGATGTGACAAGCCGCTCGCCGTGCGTGCGTTTGACTTCCCCGGACTTTCCGCCGCCGACGGGCGCATGCTCGCCGTGAACCACTACGTGAAGGACGGCGCCCAGACGCTGTTCATTGCGAACCAGGACTTCAAGCGCGGGCGCGATCTTTCGGTGTACACGAAGTGGCCCGCCGACAAGGCGGAGCTGTGGGATCCGATGCAGGGTACGGTGGAGAAGCCGGTTGTCGAGAATGACCTCGTGAAGCTCGCGCTCGAGCCGAGCCAGGCGGTGTTTTTGGTGTGGCCGAACGGCGCGCTCGGCGAGCGCGCCCTACCATGGGTGGGGATGCCGAATGGCGAGGTCGTTGCAGCGAGCATGAAGGAAACGGTCACGCCGGTGCTCATCGAGGACACGGAGAAGACTCCTGCCTCTGCGCTGAACAATGCGAAGTGGATTTGGCATCCGGTCGATCCGCAGGCGCAGGGCAAGGTCACGTTCACCTCGAAGATCGACGTGGTGGCGGCGGACGACGCCGAGATCGTGTTCTCCTGCGACAACGCGGCGACAATCTACGCGAACGGCAAGGAAGTGGCGAAGCAGAAGACAGGCGACGACAACGGCGACTGGCGTCTGCCGACCAAGGCGAAATTCCCGCTCAAGGCGGGTACGAACGAGATCAAGGTGCTGGCGGACAACGTGTTGCCGGGCTACGCCGGATTCGTCTGCTCGATCAAGTGGTCCGCAGGGCTGCTTCTTTCGGACGGCCAGACGTGGAAGGTCTGCCGCGCGGGCGAGGCCGCCGTCAAGGCGCGTGAAATCTGCAGATTCGGACAAGGCGTCTGGGGCCGTTTGGGCGCCAAGCCCAAGTTCACGAGCAGCCCGTTCGCGGAGAGCGTGGCGACGGAACTCGCGTTCACGCTGCCCGCGCTGAAGCCCGGAGAGCGCGTGTATCTTGCATGCGACGACGTGGAGGGCGAGAAGAGCGCGGCGGTGACCGTGAACGGCGCCTACGCGGGTGGCTTCATTGGCAGACCGTACCGTCTCGACGTCACGAAGTCCGTCAAGGCCGGTGCGAACGCGCTTGAAACGAAGCCGTTCCGGCTGGAAAAGCCGCGTATCGTGGTCGTAAGGTAGGGCGTGATTCCAGCCGGGGAAAATGGTATACTAGCTGTCGATGGAGCATCAGCAGAAAGAAAAGTCGGGAAGAAAACTTCCGATTCCAGTCGGGAAAAGCGACTGGGAGTACATTGCGGCGCACAATTACTGCGTCGACAAGACCCTGCTTATCCGTGACCTTCTCGCAGCGGACGTGGGCGTGGCACTGTTTACGCGCCCGCGCCGCTTCGGCAAGACGACGGCCATGAAGATGCTTAAGAGCTTCTTTGAGTTGCGCGGCGATGGCGGGGCGGACGTGCGTGAACTCTTTGAAACGCGCGCGATTTCTCGCTGCGAGGGAAGCGACGAGTGGATGGCGCATCAGGGGAAGTATCCTGTCATCTATCTTACATTCAAAGACCACAAGGCCCCAAACTGGGACGAGGCGCTGGAGCGGCTCAGAATCGACATCGGAAACGAGTTCAAGCGGCACGAGGTATGCATTGAGTCGCTTCCGCCTGGTGCGAAGCGCGATGACTTCATCAACATCTGCGAGCGGCGCGCATCCGTCGCCAGTCTAGGAAATTCGCTCGGCTTCCTCGCTGAGGCTCTCCATCTCCACCACAAGGCAAAGCCGATTGTTCTCATCGACGAATACGACTCGCCGATCAACTCTGCATCGACGAACGGATACTACGACGAGATGGTTGCTTTCATGCGTGCGTTCCTTCCTGGCGCGATGAAGGACAACGACCACGTCAAGATGGGCGTGATGACGGGCGTTCTCCGCGTCGCCAAGGAGGGCATCCTGTCAGGGCTCAACAACCTTGAGGTCCTCACCGTGTTCGACGAGCCGTTCAGCGAGCACTTTGGCTTCACCGAGGCCGAGGTGGTGGAAATGGCGAGGTACTACGGGCACGAGGACAAGATGCCTGAAATAAAGTCGTGGTACGACGGTTACGACTTCGGCGGGCACGAAATGTACAATCCCTGGAGCGTGTTGTACTATTTCAAGGCGAACTGCAAGCCTCAGCCATACTGGCTCGACACCAGCTCCAACGACATCATCAACGAACTCGTGGAGGGACTCCCCTTTGACATGGTGAACACATTGGAGTCGCTCTTGAAGGGCGAGAAGCCCGTTGTGCCGATGACGAGCGAACTCGGACCGTACCAGTATATTCGCAACCAGGAAGACACGCTCCACGCGCTACTCGTCTCTACCGGTTATCTCAAGCCAGTCGGACAGATGCTTTCCGGGCGTTGCGAAGTGTCGATCCCGAACAGGGAAATCGCGCATGTCTTTGAGCAGGACTTTCTAAGAAAGCTACGACGGTGCGCCGCCGGACACAGGGAACTGAACGCGATTGAGAACGCATTTTTCAGGCGTTCCTCTGCCGAGTTCAAGGAACATGTCGAACGATTCCTCCTTGAGTCGGCAAGTTATTTTGACGCATCCGCTGAGGGCTTCTACCACGGGCTTGTTCTCGGTATGCTCTCGTTCATGCGAAGCGTGTACGTGATCACTTCTAACCGCGAGTCGGGCTATGGACGCTTCGACATCATGCTCAAGCCTCGTCCAGAACGGCGAGACTTCCCTGCGGTAATCATTGAGGTAAAGGCGGCGAAGGACGAGACAGCCGACCTTAAGGCACTAGCCGCAGAGGCGCGCCGCCAGATCGACGAGAAGAACTACGCTGCTTCGCTTGAGGCGGAAGGTTGCACCGACATACTGAAGTTCGGCTACGCACTTTTCGGCAAGCGAAGCGAGATCTGCAGAGACAGTTGTAAAAGGTAGCACGACAGCCTGCATACATGCGCGAAAAAACAGTTTTTAACATAAAGAAAGGAACAGCGATGAAACGAACGATAGCAATAACAACGGCGCTTCTTTGCGGCATTTGCGTGGCGGATGTTGCGCAGGAATTCAGAGTGCCGCAGGGCATGACGCGGGAAAACACCGGACCGCTCTTCTGGCTGCACGGCGACGAGACGGAGGCGCGGCTCAGGGAGTATGTGGGGCGCGTGGACGAAAGCGGGCAGGGCATCCTCACGATCGAGTCGCGTCCGCACATCGACTGGATGCGCGCTGGCTGGTGGCGCGACGTGGACATCGTGCTGGACGAGTGTAAGAAGCGCGGCATGAAGATGATGGTGTTCGACGACTACTGGTGGCCGAGCCAGGGGATGGGCGGCAAGTACCCAATCCCGGAGAAGTACCAGTGCCGCGACGTGAAGGGGACCGTCTATTGGAGCCACGAGGCACCGGAGAAGGTGGAGAACGAAGTGGCGCGCATCGTTGTGAAGGAAGTCGACAAGGGCGTGTTCAAGCCCGGCCCCGACGGCGACAAGACGATCATCTACACGTGGTTCACGTCCAAAGGCGGCTACCGCTTCCCCACTGTGAACGGTCTTGACGAGGCGGCGGTCGACTGGTTCATCTCGCAGTACTACCAGCCCTATTACGACCGCTACGCGAAGGAGTTCAAGGACGGTACGATCCCCGGCTTCTTCTTCGACGAGCCGCAGTTCCGCTCGTGGTGGGGCGACGCGCTCGCGAAGGAGCTTAAGGCGCGCGGCGACGACGTGGGCGAGCTCCTGACGGCGCTTCGGTTCAAGCTCGCCGATCCAGAGGACCAGGCCCGCGCCCGCTACCGTTATCTCGACGCGCGCGCCGAGGTGTGGGGCCGCACGATGTACGGGCGTCAGAGCGACTGGTGCAGAAAGCACGGCGTGTATTCGAGCGGACACTTCCTCGAACATGACAACTGCTACTACAGCACCGTCCTCGCCGGCGGCAACGTGATGCAGCAGATGAAGTACGTGGAGGTTCCCGGAGTCGATCTCGTCTGCCGCCAGTACTACCCCAACCAGCGCGAGAGCGTGCGGTATCAGATCGCCTTCGGACAGATGCCGAAGTACTCCTCGTCCGTGGCGCACGTCTACAACCGCCACAACGGCAAGAACTGGTGCGAGATTTTCGGCGCGTACGGTCAGGACATCACCTATCCGCAGATGAAGTGGATGCTTGACTGGCATCAGTACCAGGGCTGCTATTACCTCATTCCGCACTCGTTCAACCCGCGCGCGCCGTACGACCGGGACTGTCCTCCGTACTTCTACAACGGCGGCAAGGAGCCGCGCTATCCGCTCTTCCGCGTGTGGGCCGACTACAACAACCGCTGCGCCATGCTGCTCTCCGACGGCGAGCACGTGTGCCGCATCGCGCAGTGCATCCCCGGCGTGAGCTTCCACGTGGGCAAGACGATCCGCCCCGAGATGTTCGCGTTCGCAATCCAGGACGCGCAGCTCGACAGCGACTGGATGGGTTATGACGTGATTGAAACCGCCACCATCGGCAAGAACCCGCGCACGGGGCGTCCCGCGCTCCGCACGACGAACGGCAAGGAGTGGTACGACATCCTCTCGCTCCCCGCGACGGAGTACGTGCCGTTCGCGGTGCTTGAGAAGGCGCTCGCGTTCGCGAAGGCCGGTGGCGTGGTGATTGGCTACGGACTGCGTCCGATCAACACGCCCACGCACGGAAAGGAGTCGTGGGAGGTGCGTAAGCTCGTTTCGGAAATCTTCGCGCAGCCGACCGCGATCTTCATCGAAGGCGAGCCGGACGGCGCGGCGCTTCGTGCCGCGCTCGCGAAGAACTATCCTGGCACGGACCAGCCGCTCGCCGTGCGCGCGTTCGATTTCCCCGGCCTTTCCGCCGCCGACGGACGCATGCTCGCCGTGAACCACTACGTGAAGGACGGCGCCCAGACGCTGTTCATCGCGAACCAGGACTTCAAGCGCCGCCGCGATCTTTCGTTGTGCGCAAAGTGGCCGGTTGACAAGGCCGAGCTGTGGGACCCGATGCAGGGCACGATCGAGAAACCCGTTGTCGAAAACGGGCTCGTGAAGCTCGCATTCGAGCCGAACCAGGCGGTGTTTCTGGTGTGGCCGTGCGGCGGTCGCGGGGCGACCGCCCTACCGGGCTCGGATGGTAGGGCGCGCGCCCCGCGCGCGCCGTTCCTGCGCGTTGACATGCCGCAGGGTACGGTTGTTGCGGCGATCATGAAGGAGACGGTCACGCCCGTGGTCATCGAAGGCGCGAAGGAAGCGCCGGCCGCCGCGGCGCTGAACTACGCGAAGTGGATCTGGCATCCGGTCACCCCCAAGGCCCAGGGCAAGGTCACGTTCACCTCGAAGATCGACCTGGCGTCCGCAGACGAAGCCGAGATCGTGTTCTCCTGCGACAACGAGGCGTACATCTACGTGAACGGCAGGGAAGTGGCGAAGCAGAAGACGGGCGCCGACAACAGCGGCTGGCGCCTGCCGACCAAGGCGAAGTTCCCGCTCAAGGCGGGTGCGAACGAGATTACGGTCCGTGCGGACAACGTGCTACCAGGTGCTGCCGGATTCGTCTGCTCGATCAAGTGGTCTGCGGGGATGCTGCTGTCGGACGGACAGTTCTGGAAGGTTTCCCGCGCGGGCGAGGCGGCAGTCAAGCCGCTTGAGATCTGCCGCTATGGACAGGGCGTGTGGGGCAAGCTCGGCCCGGCCACCAAGATCATGCGCAGCCCGTTCGCGGAGAGCGTGGCGACGGAACTCGTGTTCGCGCTGCCGGAGCTGAAGCCCGGCGAACGCGTGTATCTCGCGTGCGACGATGTGGGCGGCGAGAAGAGCGCGGCGGTGACGGTGAACGGTGCCTATGCGGGCGGCTTCATTGGCAGGCCGTACCGGGTCAACATTACGAAGTCGGTCACGCCCGGCGCGAACACGCTCGTGGTGAAGCCGTTCCGTCTGAAGAACCCGCGCATCGTAGTTGTGAAGGCCGATTAGCCGCGAGACTAGCGTGCCGACTGACGCGGCACGGAAATCGGTCTAAATGTGTCTTGAAAAACGAGATTTAGACCGATTTCCGCAAAACGATGGAAGCATTGTGGCTTGATACGGGCCGCGTTTTTTTGCTATAATCTCGGCATGAAAAAATTGGAACTTTGCCGAGTCGTCCCTGCCGTGGCGGGGGTGTGTGGATTAATTATTCTATCCGCAGGTGTCGCTGTGGCGGCTGAGACGCCCGTCGTGCGCGGGGCCGAAAAGGCCGTGGCCGTGTCGGAGGGCGTCGAGGGGCGCGAGGAGGTCAAGCTCGTCGCGACCATCGGGCCGGACACCTACGACTACGACCAGGCCATCTGGTGCGAGCCGGTGTTCGTGATGAAGGACGGCACGCGCGTGGACGCCACGACGCTCGAACTTCGCGCGCCGAAGGCAGGATGGGGCAAGATCGAGGCTAACCGCGTGAACTGGGGCGGCTCGAAGGTCGCGAGGGTCGGCGGCGAATCGTTCAAGCGTTTCATCTGCGCGCATGCGCCGTCCAGCGTGATCCTGCCCGTCCCGAAAGGCGCGGTGCGCTTTGAGGCGAAGGGCGGGTTGACCGCTCCGAAGGGGAAGGGCAGTTGCACGTTCAAGGTGGAGGCGGGCGAGTTCTCGCGCAGCGAGAAGATCGCCGAGCTCGTGGCCACGGCGCGGGAGGCGCTTCCGGCGGTGGAGCGCCTGATCGCGCACCGCCGGACGACGAACCCGGAGCTCGCGCCGAAGCTCAACGCCGTGGCGACTCGATTTGAGACGGCGAAGCGGGCGCTCGGAGGGTTGGTCGGAGAAGGGGTGACAGCAAGCGTACGACAACAAGCCGGTGACGCCGTGGAAACCGCAGAACAGGCGTTGAAGGCGCTCGACGGCATCAAGCGCGAGCTGATGATCGACCTCAACCCGGCAGTGGCGTTCGACCGCCTGCTCTTCATCCGCCGCCGCAACAACCGCCAGCACCTGCCCTGCAACTGGCAGAGCAACTCAATGCTTCCGCGCGACGGACACGACAACGAGTTGTGCGTTCTTGATATTCGCGGCGCGCGCGGGGCGCGCGCCCTACCGGGTGCGACGGAGGTCTTGTACAAGCCCGCGGGCGGGCGGCCGATCATCGACGTCGAGCTGCACTGGAACGCGGACCGTCTGCTCTTCTCCGGCATCGGCGCGTCCAACGCCTGGCACGTGATGGAACTCGACCTCGCGACGCGCAAGGTGCGCCAGGTGACGCGCGACAACGCGGGCGACATCAACCACTACGATCCCTGCTACGTCCCCGACGGACGCATCATCTTCACCTGCACGGCGCTCAAGTACGCCGTTCCCTGCG